>DATFXZ010000192.1:0-4181 GCA_035315305.1 Terriglobia bacterium
AGATCAGGTTGGGGTGTCTCGACGTGCAGAAGATCGCATACGAGTTGGTCGAGTCCCTCGGCGTGCAGGGTCAAAGGCACTTCGTAAATGGTGTGCTCGACGTCGCGTTCCTCAATCACCGCCTTTTCGGCGACGCTGCAAAACATCGACAATTTACGTCGCACGTCGCGGTCGAGGGGTTGTTCCGAGCGGCAGATCAATACCTGTGGCTGCAATCCGATTTCGCGCAGCTTCGCCACGCTTTGTTGTGTCGGCTTCGTCTTCAATTCGTGCGCGGCCTTGATGTACGGAACGAGCGTGACATGCATGTTCACGACATTTTCCGGCCCGACTTCAAGAATGAATTGGCGAATCGCTTCGAGGAAAGGGAGACCTTCGATGTCTCCCGTCGTGCCTCCGATTTCTGTGATCACCACGTCATATTTGGTCTCGTCTGAAAGTTTGCGGATGCGATCCTTAATCACGTCGGTGACGTGGGGAATCACCTGCACGGTTTTGCCGAGATAGTCGCCGCGGCGTTCCTTTAGAATGACTGTCTCGTAAACCTGGCCGCTGGTGAGGTTGTTGTGCCGCGTGAGCACGCAATTCGTGAATCGCTCGTAGTGGCCAAGATCGAGGTCAGTCTCCGCGCCATCATTGAGCACGTAGACCTCGCCGTGCTGGAACGGATTCATTGTTCCGGGATCGACATTGAGATATGGATCAAACTTTTGGAGTACAACACGCAACGACCGAGCTTCGAGCAATGTGCCAAGGGAGGCTGCGGTTAGGCCTTTGCCTAACGAACTGACGACGCCGCCGGTGACAAAAATGTATTTCATCGAGCGATTCTCCATTCCGCGCGAGCAAGCGCTTGCTCCAGCGTTTTTGCGTCGGCTGGCGTGTCTATGCCGGGAGAACCCTTGGCGGTGATGAGCACATGAACCTTTACACTATTTTCCAATGCGCGCAATTGCTCGAGCGACTCAGCGCGTTCCAGCGGAGTGGGTTTCCACTTCACGAACTGGAGGAGAGCGTTGCGCCGGAAACCGTAGATGCCCTGATGACGAAGCGACAAGGAGTGGCCCTTCTCATGGAACGGAATCGGCGCACGCGAGAAATAGAGGGCGTTTCCAGCAAGATCCACCGCCACTTTGACTTGGTGAGGGGACAGCGCGTCCTTTGGATTTTCAAACCGATGGGCGGCAGTGACGATCTGGATTGCCCGATCCCAGCGGAGTTTTCTTACGATCTTGTCGATTAGCTGCGGATCAATCAACGGTTCGTCGCCTTGGATGTTGATGATGAAGGCGAACTGCTTCGCATTACGTGCGACCTCGGCGATCCGATCGGTTCCACTGCAGTGGTCTGTTGAAGTCAGTGCGACTTCGGCACCCCAATTAAAAGCAGCTTCGGCGATGCGCATATCGTCTGTGGCAATGATTACGGAGTCCAGGCTTTTGGCTCTTTTGCAGCGCTCCCATACCCGCCGTAAAAGAGGTTTGCCACCAATAAGATGCAATGGTTTTCCAGGAAATCGCGTAGAACTCCAACGCGCCGGAATGATGCCTACCGCCTTATTCATCCGTGTCGGAGCGAGCAGCGTTTCGGCTCTTATAGAGCGCCGCTACACCTGTAGTGGCGGCCTGCGACCCCCGGACATGAGACGGAATCGGAGTCGTCATTTAGAGCCCACAATTATTTCAACCGCTCCGGGAAGATCGTCCGCAATCCAATCCGCCATGGTTCCCGTCATATTGCCTTGATCTCCGGTCCGCACGCGAATCGCCCGTAGACCCGCATTGTGGGCGCATTCGACGTCGATCTCCTTGTCGCCAATCAGAAAGGAACGGGAAAGATCAATTGGGTGATCTCGCGTGGCTTGTACGACCATTCCCGGCGCGGGTTTGCGGCAGTTTGAATGTTGCCCGGGAGCATCCGGGCAATAGTAAGTTGCGTCGACCAAACCGTCGCCAAGCTGCCGAAGCACCTCCCATTCGACCGCTCGATACTGATCGAGCGTAAACAGTCCTCGTCCAATCCCGCTTTGATTTGTGATGATGATTAACTTGAAGCTACGCGATTTTAGTCGCCGCAGTGCCTCAAGCACACCTGAAAAAATCCGCACGTCCCTCGGATCTGAACAATAGTCGGTATCTTCCATGATCGTGCCGTCGCGATCGATAAAGACAGCGGGCGACAGGGCATCACTCATCTTCGCTGTCGGCTCGAAACCTGGCGATGAGTTCATCTCGCGTCACAATCGCTGTTCCAAGTTTGCTCACAACGACAGCGCTCGCGTGGTTGGCAATCTCCGCCGCTTCAATCGGAGTCGCGCCAGACACGAGTCCAAGCGTGAAGAGCGCAATCGCGGTGTCGCCTGCGCCCGAGACATCAAAAACCTGACGAGCCTTCGTGCGAATGTAGTGCGGCGCGTCGTTCTGCTGAAAAAGCATCATCCCTTGTTCGCCGAGCGTAATCAGGACATATTGAGTTTCCCATTTCTTAAGTAGGGCTTTGCCGGCGCGTTCAAGATCAGTGTCTTTTTCTGGAGGTCCCTCGGTGCCGCGCCAGGGAATCCCTGCTGCAAGAAACGCTTCAGAGCGGTTTGGTTTGACAATTGTAACGCCGCGCCAGTCGACGGAGTGTCGCGGATTCGGATCGGCGGCTACTATTTTACCGGCAGCGGCTGCCTCGCGAGCAATTTGAGTCACTAGTTCACTTGTCACAAAGCCCTTGCCGTAATCTTCAAAAATAATCGCATCGGTTTCTTTGATACCTTCTCGGACGGCAGCGACGGCCGTTGCTATCTGGGCTTTCGACGGGGTCACGATTTTTTCGCGATCGACACGGACCACCTGCTGATGCAGCGCGATGATACGGGTTTTGACGATTGTGCAAAAACTCCCGTCCTCGATCACGCTGGACGTGTCGATTTTTTGCTCCGCTAAGAGCTTCCGAAGTTGCCGACCACTGCGGTCATTGCCGAGCATTCCGATTATAGCCACTTGATCGACAAATTCGCGCAGGTTCCGGGCAACGTTGGCGGCGCCTCCCGGGTAGAATGATTCTCCAGTCACCTCAACGACTGGGACCGGTGCCTCAGGTGAGATGCGGCCGACTTTTCCCCAGACAAATTCGTCAAGCATCAGATCGCCAATAACCATGATTCTTCTCGAAGCCGCGCGTTCGAGGATGTGCTTCAGGCGGTTCAAGTTCATCGCGATTTGAAAATTGGACCCTGACCACTCAAATCGCTTTTGGATTTGCGACTCGGAGGGGTGAATGAGATCGGTGCTGGCATTAGTTGTGTACTGTGAAAGTTCCGGTTAAGATTCGCTCCAATAAATCCTGAATACGAACCCGAAATCAATAGCCGAAAGTGTTAATGATGCCTTTTATAAGATATTTTAAAACCGTGGGGGTGCTCTGCGGTTTTGCCCTTTGTGCGAATGCCGCTCAAGCGCCTCAGCAGATCAACATTAAACAACTCTCCACAAGGGTGGAAGACGTTGTAGTGCCCTTGCCTAACGAGATTTTTGGTGCACTGAACAAGCTTGGTACGGTGAACTGGAGGGCACACGTACGCAGCGACAAGGGACCGAACTTCACCGAGCGTCCGCGTATTGCCCTCCTGCTTGGAACAGTGATCGCGGATGGCTTTATCGCTGTGCAGGCAGAAGATGCAGAAACCGTAAAGGATATTGGGCAGCGTGTCCTGACGCTGGCGAAAGGTATTGGTGTGGGAAATTCGATTACACCTCACGCGAAGGCGATCATTGAGGCAGCAGACAAGCGGAATTGGAGCAATGTGCGCCGGGAACTGGATCGCACCCAGAACAGCGTGCAACAAGCAATGAACGAGGTACATGATGAAAAGTTGTCGCAGCTCGTTAGCTTGGGCGGCTGGCTGCGCGGAACCGAAGTATTGACATCAGTGGTCAACGAACATTTTTCCTCGGACGGCGCAGAGCTGCTGCACCAGCCTGATCTGCTCTCTTATTTCCAAAAGAGGTTGCAAGGAATGCCTGAGTTTGATCTTCCAATTATCCATCAAATTCAGGATGCTCTGGTCGAGGTGAAACCCTTGATCGACGTCGGTGATCGCCAGATTCCGCCTGAGACAGTGAAGAAGGTCAACGAGATCACTACGCGACTTGGCCAGGGGATCGTCACCAAGCAATAAACCTTCAATGAACGGC
>DATFXZ010000193.1:0-7067 GCA_035315305.1 Terriglobia bacterium
TGAACCGTTGATACTGTTTCGCATTTTCAACTATCCCGCGCGTGCGCAATATGACAGTCAGGACTTCGCCTTCGGTGTCGGAGAGCACACAGACTATGGTTTTCTGACAATTCTCAAGCAAGACATGTCCGGCGGGTTGCAGGTCAAAACGAAATCGGGGTGGATTGATGCAACACCCATCCCCAACTCGTTCGTCTGCAATATCGGAGACATGCTGGATCGGCTAACAGGCGGCCGATATTTATCTGCGCCTCATCGGGCGCAGAATCCTGAAGAACACGACCGTTTGTCATTCCCATTTTTCTTCGATCCCAACTTCAATGCCGAGGTAAAGCCGATCAGTCTCGATGTGGACGTGCCCGACGACAAGGCTGACCGTTGGGACCATGCTAGCGTTCACGAGTTTCGTGGTACATACGGCGACTATCTACTCAGCAAAGTGTCGAAGGTGTTTCCAGATTTAGGTCGGAAGGTGCTGTGACGGCCATTTGAGATATTATGACCATCGTGAAGCGCATTGGGACTGTCTACATCGTGGGCGCGGGACCGGGCAATCCGGACTACATCACGGTTCGCGGCTTGACGTGTCTGCGCGAAGCGGACGTTGTCATGCACGATAGGCTTATTGATCTCCATCTCCTTGAAGAAGCAAGGCAGGACGCCGAAATTATCTATGCCGGTAAAGAATCGGGTGATGAAGACCTTCAGCAGCAATACATCCAGTCACTGATGATTGAAAAAGCGCGAGACGGGAAATCGGTCTGCCGATTGAAGGGCGGCGATCCGTTTGTATTTGGTCGCGGTGGCGAAGAGGCGCGAGCGCTTTTTGAAGCCGGAGTTCCATTCGAAATTGTTCCGGGTGTATCGAGTGCTATCGCAGTGCCCGCTTGTGCAGGAATTCCGGTCACCCATCGCGATCACGCGCACTCTTTTATGGTCATCGCAGGAAGCCGGTCGCACGATTTGGAATCCCCCGAATGGGCGGCGGCACGTGCGCTGGTAAAGGCCGGCGGCACATTGATCGTGCTGATGGGCGCTTCGCGGCTTCGCATCATTGTGGAGAGCCTTATCTCTGCCGGCTGCGCACCCACGATCCCGATCGCTGTGATTTCGAAAGGAACATACCTCGTCCAGGATTGCCGCGTCGGAATTCTCTCCGACATATCGCAAGACATCCACGGATTAGCAGCGCCGGCGACCATCATCATTGGAGAAGTCGTCGCCCTCCGCAGCGAAATGCAGTGGTTGGAAATTGCCGGCAAACTCAAATCCTAATAACTAACGATTGAGATTTGAGATTCAGGTCCCTCCGTGTATACACTTTCGCCACCCTGGGAGGCTCTATGAAAAGGACTCTGTGTGTGGCGTTGTTCATTTCCGTGGTATCCATCGGCGTTTATTCGCAACAAAGAGCGGGAGCGGATCTGTCGTGGGCGTTCCCCGTTAAGAATGGAGATCTTCCGCCGGAGGAGGCAGGGCCGAAAAGTGTGCCGGGCAGCGCGAAGACATACACTCAGGCGCAGATAGAAGATCTTTCGAATCCTCCGGATTGGTTTCCGGAAGAACATCCGCCTGCACCGCAGATCGTTCAGCATGGTCACGGTGATGCGTTGGCGTGCGGCGCCTGCCATCTTATGTCGGGCGTCGGTCATCCGGAATCCGCGGATATGACAGGCTTCACGGCTGAATACATCCGACGCCAGATGGTCGATTTCAAAAGTGGGGTGAGAAAAGAGCCCAACCGCATGAACACGATCGCGTCGGCGCTGTCGGACGAAGAAATCCGGCAATCCAGCGAATGGTTCGCCAAGTTGAAGCCGTATGCCTGGACGAAAGTTGTCGAAGCGACGATGATTCCGAAGACGTTTGTCGGGCAAGGCCGCATGCGTTTCGCGCAGCCGGGCGGTGGAATGGAAGCTCTGGGAAGTCGCATCATCACGCTTCCGCAGGATCAATCGAGAGTAACCAAGCGTGATCCTCACTCCGGCTTCATCGCTTACGTGCCGCAGGGCAGTATCAAGAAAGGCGAGGCTTTCGTAAAGACCGGCGGTTCGGGCAAATCCGTCGCGTGCGCGATTTGCCACGGTGATTCACTACAAGGCTTAGGCAACGTTCCAAGGATAGCGGGCCTCCATCCCATTTACATTGTGCGCCAGCTGCACCAGTTCAAAGACGGTACTCGAAATGGTGGGGACGCTCCGCTGATGAAGAAGCCCGTTTCGCAAATGACGGATGACGACATGATCGCGATTGCAGCCTATATTGGTTCGCTGAATCCGGCGATCGACAAATGAGCGGCGCGCGAGTGCAACTGTTCTCATTTGTTTGATAATCTCTCGACACACTCGTCAACGAAAGGGAAGGGAACGATGGTTACCTGGAATCGATTCACGGGGATTATTCTCGCCGCCTTCGCTTTGACTGCATGCTCGTCCACACCCACGGCGCGCACACTCGCGCAGGACGCAGTTGCGGCGATGGGCGGTACGGAAAAGCTGCAAAGCATCAAGACGCTCAGCATGAAAGGCGGAACCGGTACTCGTTCGAAGATGGGCCAGATGGTCAAAGCGACCGATCGTGAAGATCCGGGCCAACTCACGAACGTCGTCGACATTGTCGACCTGTCAAACGGCCGGGCGTCGCTCGATTACGAGTTGCAGAATGGCGGTTTCATGCAGCATCGTCACGAAATATTGACGAAGCTCGGGGACAAACCTGTCGGCATAGAGATCGTCGGTACGCGTCCCATCATTGCCACTTCTCCCGGTGGCTTGTTTAGCTGGGGTACGCAGAATTCACCTGAATTTTTGCTTAGGCGAAACGCCGTTAGCATCGTTCTAGCTGCAGCCGAATCGGCATCCGATTCTCAGGCCGGAGACGACAAAGAACTGAACGGCAAAATGTACAAGTTTGCCAAAGGCAAAACTAAGAATGGCCAGGATCTGGGATTGTATTTTGACCCGCAGTCGAAGACATTAGCGTCATATGAAGTCATTGATACCGAGACCATTCTCGGCGATGTGCCGGCGCAATACATGTTGACCGATTACAAAACTGTTGAGGGGATCTCGTTACCCCACCACATCACGGTTCGAAAAGGCGGGGCGGACTACTCCGACGTTCAATTCACTTCGATGGCCGTGAACGATCCGGCTGCCGAGCAGGTGTTCGCGATTCCGGAAGCGGCGGCCGCCGAAGCTGCGAAGGCAGCCGCAGCCGTTGAATATTCGCCGATGAAGATCACGAAAGTCGGAAATGGCGTGTACCATGCGCAGGGATACTCGCATCACACGATGATTGTGGAATTCCCCCAGTGGTTGGCTCTTATGGATGCCCCATACACGGAAACTCAGACCGTGGCACTGTGGCGCGCGATTCAGGAACAGTTCCCCGCGAAGCCCGTGAAATACGTTGCCGTGTCACATCATCATTTCGACCACATTGGTGGTGTACGCGCTGCGGCTGCGATGGGAGCGACGATTCTCGTCGAGAAAGGCAATGAGCCCGTTCTTCGTCCGCTCCTCGAAGCTCGGCATACGCAACCCCAAGACGAATTGGATAAACGTCGCAATGGGCCGCAGGCGCAGCAAGTAGGAAAAATAGAGGTGTACGAAGGCAAGAAAGTCATCAGCGAAGGCGGGCAGAGCTTCGAGTTGTATGCGATCGCCGGATCGCCGCACGTGGATCCGATGGTTCTCGGTTACGCTTCCAGCGCGCGCGCTTTGTTCCAGCCGGACCTTTATACTCCTCCGTCCACGATGCCGGCAGGTCCGGCTGCGATCCACTTGTCACAGTCGATAAAAGACCTGAAGCTGAAAGTGGACACAATGGTCGGTGGTCACGGCGGTGTGGGGACTTATGCAGATTTCCTGAAGGCAGCTGTGCCGGCCGCGTCGTCGAACTAAACTGGAACGTGCATTCAAAGTTTTAGTGCACCGTGAGCAAGTCGTTTGTATTGGCAAGTGTTTTCCTCTTTCTTCTGACGATCCACGTCAGTGCGGAAGACATTCCGTCCCTTGATCTTCACTCGATCCCGATCTCCGACTGGCTGAATGCCGGAGAGCATTCCGAGATCCCTTGGACGTTCAGTGTTCGCGCGCCGTATCTGCGCATCGATCAGCGGCTCGAGGTTCCGTATTTCGCCAGGATTTCAGGGAAGGACCTCAACCGTTTCGGCAACAAGCACGAATTATTTCTGGTCAACCGCATCAGCTCACCAGAGGGTGAATGGCTGAACGAACCGAACATCATTCGCCACTCCGTCGAAGACAAGCTGCCTAATAATGTACAAGCCGAGTTCCAGGTGCACGTTGTGGTTCAGCCCGGTGATTACACTTTGTGGTCTGTGCTGTACGATCGTGCGAGCGGCAAGCACAACGTCGCTAAACGCCGCCTCCGGGTGCCTGAACTTCGATCGGATCCGCTCCCCGACCTTTACCGCCGCATGCCACTGGTCGAATTCCCTAATGTTGACGAGTCGAATCCCGATGGAACCGGATACGTGAACGGCCAGCTCTACCTGCCTGTGCGCAACAAACGGCCGCTTCAAGTGGAGTTGATTTCAATGCTAAGCCCACCCGAACAGTGGACGGGCCGCGCGCGCGTCATGCGCGCCCACAATGACGATACGCTTGGAGCACTAGCGGCGCTCTCGGAGATAAATCTGACGGATGGATCGCTCTCGATCGCAGGTCTTGATCTATCGCGCCGCCGAGTGATGTTTGAGCAAAAGGACTTCCAGCGCGTGGAGTGGTCTTCGTTGGTCCAGGCGATGAAGAAGGCTCAGAGTCCTGATATCAGTGCGGAGGCGCTACAGGGCTCCAAAAATAATGGTGCGTTCTTTCGCGAATTCCTCAATCAACGTCTGAGCGGTGATTCCACAGCTGCTGACGGCATGCGTGTCTTGATTGTGGTTACAAGCCCGCAGTTGTTTGAAAGCGGTTCCGACTTGCGGCCACTTCAAATCGAGGGTGATTGCAACTGCCGTGTCTACTACCTTCGCTTCCGACTCAATGTGAATGATGTCTTCGATCAACTTGAAAGATTCATGAAGCCCCTCCGCCCGCGAGTCTTCAACCTCATCACTGCTCGAGATCTCAGAAAAGCCATCGCCGAAATCGTTCAGGATTTAGGAAAGTTTTAACGTGCTGCGACCGCCCTTGGAACAGATCGCGGCCCTCGTATTTCTTCTCAGCAGCCAGTCTGTCCAAATGCCTGTGATTCCAGCGGGAACGCGTGTGGATGCCAGGCTCGAATCATCGGTGCATACGGCGAACTCAAACGTGGGAGAGGCAATCGTGGCTATCGTGGTCGAGCCGATTCGCGCTGCAGGCCAAATCATCGTGCCGCAGGGCAGCCGGTTGAATGGACGCATCGAAACTATACAGCCCGCAACCAGCAGCAATGAAGGACGTGTTCGCCTCGTTTTCCGCGAGATAGAGTTATTTGACGGCCGGACGGTTTCCACATGGATTACGACCTCTTTCTCCGCTTCCCCTCCGAAGCGCAAATTACGATATGTGCTCTCCATGGGAATCGGAGCTGCCGCCGGCGCCGCGATCGGCGGTAAAGCTGCGCGCACCACGGGCATTATCGGCGGGACGCTCGTGGGTTTCATAATTGCGGCGAACTACGGAGGCGCGAACCTTCCGGACTTAACGCTAAGGCCTGGACAGATGCTTCACCTTCAACTTGGAGAAGATTTGCAGTTGGAGTGATGTCGATGGTCCATGTTCCATGATCCATGGACCATTGAAATCTCTGTTATCCCTGCAACACATTCACCGCCGCCTGCGCCACCTGTTCATCTTGCGATGACATCACACCGCTGACGCCGACGGCCCCGATAAGTTTGCCGTCAACCATCACCGGCAGACCGCCTTGGAGTGGTGTGATTCCTTCAACCGCCAGGAACACCTGACGTCCACCTGCAATCATGTCTTCAAGCGCCTTCGTGGGACGTTTGAAATTGACAGCGGTTTTTCCTTTTCCGATCGCAATGTTCACGCTGCCGAGCTGCGTATCATCCAGCTTCTGGAAGAGGATCAGATTGCCGCCCGCATCCAGAATTGCAATTGCCACATTCCAATTATTCTTTCGAGCTTCGGCTTCGCCTGCGGCCATCGCCTTCTTAGCATCTTCGAGAGTGATGTACTTTGTCGTTCCGGGCATCGACGTCTCCTTTTCTTACCAGGTTGCAGATTGAATCGCCCATATGGTACAGCCATTGTATGGCGTTCGAAATTGGGCAAATCCGCCACGTCGCGCTTTTCACGCCAAGACTCAAAGCGCACGCGCGCTTTTACACAGACGTCTGGGGCCTTGATCAGGTCAGCGAAGATGCGGATGCCGTCTACTTTCGCGGTTCTTCGCCGGAACAATTCATCTTGAGTCTTCACGCGAGTGACAGGCGTGGTCTGCACCACATTGCGTATGCACTGCCCGATGAACAGTCGGTAGAGCGTGCCGCCGCACTATTGAAAAAGTCCAACATCCGCCTCGTTGAGGAACCACATGTGTTGAACGAGCCGGGTGGCGGCTTTGGATTGCGATTCATCGATCCGGACGGTCGCTGCATCGAGCTTTCTTCGGGTGCGTCCGACCATAAAAGTGGATGGCATTCGAAGAACGTCGAACCTCGCTCGATATGTCACATTGTTAACAACACGCCGGACCTGCAGCGCATCACCGATTTCTACACTCGTGTGCTGGGATTCCGAGTTTCGGACTGGAGTGGGCAACAGATGGTTTTTCTCCGCTCTGAGTCGAAGCACCACAACATCTCTTTCAACGCCGCGCCGCATGCGTCCGTCAATCACGTCGCATACCTGGTTTCCGGAGTGGATGAAGTTATGAGCGGCATTTCGAATTTGAGGAAGCACGGATTCGAGCCGGCCTGGGGACCCGGCCGCCACGGCCCCGGCAATAATATCTTTTGCTACTTTAAAGATCCCTTTGGTTACGTCGCCGAATACACGAGCGATATCGACTACATCACCGACGAATCCAAGCACGAACCCAAAGTGTGGCCGCGAAGTCCGGAGTCGATGGATCGTTGGGGCGTATCG
>DATFXZ010000194.1:0-4613 GCA_035315305.1 Terriglobia bacterium
GTGCCGATCACGATACCCAGCTTAATGGATCCGTTCATTACTAACCTCCGCTGTTAACAGCAGGTCGTGATTAAGCCCGGACGAGCTTCCGAACAAATCAAGCTGGACCTGGCGCAGCTCGATCCTTCAAAGATGAGGTTCTTCCTGAAGTTGAAGCTCTCCTGGCGCTTCCAGGCGGTACTCGACAAGATGGGTGATCAAGACCAATCAACACTCATCTTCCAGAGACAGCCGAAAGCTGATTGAAACCAATTCAGGTAACGATCTTGGATGCCGGATCACAGCCGTGGAGTGGCTGTGATCTCTCCGTGGTCCTTCCATCGTTAAAGAAGAAAATCCGGTGGCCGAGCACCGACACTTGACGCGCTACGGAATCGTCCACTCCTTCTGTTCGACCATGGAAGCTACCTTCTCCGTTTGCGAATTGGTTTGGCGCGGCCTAGTTTGAACGAAACCGTCTTAAGGACGCATTGACCTTTGTCAAGGGCAGACTTGACTCAGATCAACAGCAGACTTGATCTAGATCAAGAACAGAGGATAAGCAGAGGCCCGTGGCACAGTTAGCCGAAGACCCTAGCACGATTGCCACTATGCCGGGCGAACGAGCCGACACGCTGGAATCCCGCCCCGCCAGCGTCTGCATGAACTGTCATAGCTTGCTCGAAAAGCAGACTGTCGAGGTCGAAAAACTCCAAGAAGCTGTACAACAGCAGCGACCCATCGCGTGGATCAAGATACATAATCTTCCTGATTTCGTGTATTTCAATCACAGCCAACATGTGCTGTCCGGCGTCGCCTGCCAGCAGTGTCACGGGCCGGTGGAGCACATGGAGCGCATGCAACAGGTCGCTCCGTTAACCATGGGATGGTGCATCGAGTGCCATCGCGCGCACGCCGGTATTGCAACAGGGGACTTCGAAAGAGCATTGCAGAATTTGGTGCGAAAGCCGATGCCGACGCCTGGGCTGGACTGTAGCAGTTGTCACCACTGACTGAAAGGAGCGTCCGCTGCAGCACAACCGATTGCAAACGCGCAGCGCCTGCGGTATCCCGCAGGTTAGGTTTCTGTAGTCATAGCACGCAAGCCAACGAGTGTACCATCCTCAGCGCGACCAAATAGCCACATGCGCACGCGCGCCAAGCCTTCACGGCGCGCGAATGCCACACTAATTTCCGACAAGCTGGCCCGCATGACTTTTTCAAGGAGACGGAATCCGAGAGCGATGTCTCCCCAATTGTCTTCGTCCGTAGCATTTGAAAACAACCCGTCGGCCGACGACCAATCAATTCGATAGCTTGCTCCCACTTTGAGCGCCTGCTTGATTGTTTCCGGACTAAGTTCACTCGAACTCGGCAGCGATGCGACGAATGGCTGGAAATAGTCGGACGACTCATCGGCTGGGTTGGGCAAATCTTTCGCGAGTGCTGACAGTGCCTTCGAAAGCTTGGCTGCAAGTGCAGAGTTAGAATTCGACGTAAGTTTTGCGCCACTTGGTGTCGCAGTCCGCTTCTTTAGCAAACCCTTCCTCGATTTTCGTTCCACAGAAATATCACCTCAGATGAGAAAGCTAACACGACACGGGCCAAACTTCAGTACCGAACAGCCCGACTGATGGCGACGCCATTCACTCAGGTTTCTTTTCGAGACCGGCTGTCCAATTCATCACGGCAACAATCGGAGGAGCTGCTGCCGTTGCTTTCGGGACCGCAAGCAGAAATCGCCCATCCGGTGCGACATCGTAACGATGCGTTCTTGGGAGTTGCCCTCGCTGTATGGTGAGTGGAGTATCGAATAGAGCCATCGGCGTGCCGGCTCCAATTTCCTTCTCACCTTTGATCGAGACGGCCATCAATTTTCCATCGAGGGCCAGGTAATACAGCTCGCGCCCATCGCGACGCCATTTCGGTTCAATGCCGCCTTGTGAAGTGATCTGCCATTTTCCTCCGGTAGGATCCGGGAACGACTGAACGACGATCTGGTACATACCCGAGTCGTTTGTTGTATAGGCAATAAACCGGCCATCGGGCGAAATTTTCGATTGGGCCTTGTCGAACCGCGATTCGATGAACGGCGACGCTTTCTTCTCCGTTGTGTCGAGAACCCACAAGTCCACGCCACCGCCTTTTTTTTGTCTGGAGAACGGGATGTAGCGCCCGTTGGGAGACCAGTCCACCGGGATTTCATTGTCGTTACTTTCGAATACGAGGTCTTCACTGCCGGCGCCAGTGTAAGACTTTGTGTGGATGTGTGTACCGGTACCACCTGCGGAAGCAAAGACCAGCCGGTTCCCATCGGCAGACCATGCCGGATTCCAATCGTCCGTCATCTCAAGCGTAACTCGCGACAACACCGCTCGCGCGACATCCATGACCCAAATGTCCCGAGGTGCGTTGGGGTCGGTTATATCCAGAGCGACGCGTTCACCGTTCGGCGAAATCTGTACATCGCCGTAGTTGCCGCCGGCACCGAGCTGCCCTGTTTGCTTTCCATTGCGATCGAACCAGGTCAGTTGTCTCGCTGCGGGCGCTGCCGCAGGCTTCCGATAGACCATCAAGCCGTTGTCGGAAACAGAAAATAGGGCGCCATCACTAATGGAAATCGGTTGTCCCAAAAGTGCGAGGGCCTTGGCATCGAATCGCTGCGCAGTGACCGCACCCGTAGACAGAATCAAATACCCCTGAGATGCGTACGCAATGCCTTCGAGGCGAGGGCCTAATGGCAACAAACGTTTCTTCGTCTGCCCGTCAAGTGAGCCGACAAAGATTCCTGCGTTGTCCGGTACGGTACTCACGATCGCATACACGAAGTGGTTTCCATCCGGAAGAAACGTAGGCAGAGCTAGGATCGTTTCCTTTTTGGACTGGTCCAGTGTTGTGACAGGCTTGATCTCCCCGGTCGTGTCCGAAACCCGAATGATGACATTGTCGGCCCTGGCAATTAGAATGACCCCATCCCGATTCCAGCTAAGTCCTCGAGTTTGTCCGCCGGGCAGGTCGCAAATAACCTGGACCGCGCCGCTATTGATGTCGACTTTCCTTAACTTGCCATCTGCGATGAAAGCAATGCGCTGGCTGTCCGGAGCCCAGACACCGCCATTGACGTTATCCGTTCCGGTTAGCCTCTGCGCTGTCTCTGATGCAATCCGACGAATCCAAAGAGCACGAGTACCGTCCGTCGTCGTGCTATATGCAACGCGCTGGCCGTCAGGAGATACCGTGACGGCATTCGTCATCTCGGGTAATCCCAACTCAAATCGCATTTCCGATGCTGCAACGGGGGCAGCGGTTCGGAGGTAAAGCACGCCGAGTACGACAGCCGCGACAACGGCGGCGGCTAAGGCTGAAAGTAGAACGGGACTTGGTTTCGGTTTGTCGTGCAGAACGCTCGCTGTCGCCTCGGCACCGGCAAGCATCTTCCGGTCTAAGAACAAACGCGTGTCGCCGATGTGCTGTAGCCGTTGGTGCACGTTCTTGTTGAGCGTCGCTGAAAGCAGCAAACGAATCGAGGCAGGCGTACTAGGCGGAAGTAAATTCAGATCGGGCTCTGCGGTCACAATCTTCGCGATCATGTCGGTCGCCGTTTCGGCTTCAAACGCGAGCCGCGCCGTGAGCATTTCAAAGAGGACGCAGCCGAAGGCCCAGATATCCGTTCGCGCATCGACTTCCTTCCCGCGCGCCTGCTCAGGCGACATATAGCCCACTGTGCCGACGATGCCGCCGGTAATTGATCCGCTTACCTTGGTCGGCATCATCGAAACATCGGTCTTCTCTGTCGGACTGTTCAATACCTTCGCGAGACCGAAATCCAAAACTTTTACTGTCCCGTTTGGTGTGAGCTTGATGTTCGCTGGCTTCAAATCGCGATGAACGATTCCCCGTTCATGCGCAGCAGCCAGTGCATCGGCGATCTGTTTGGCGATTTCCAGAGCTTCGTCAAATCGAAGCGGACCGTTCTTGAGTTTGTCGGAAACCGTTTCGCCCTCGACCAACTCCATCACGATGCATCCGGTGTTCCCGACCTGTTCGAGGCCGTAAATCTGAGCGATGTTGGGATGGTTCAGTGACGCCAGAAGCTGCGCTTCACGCTGAAGCATTGAAAGTCGATTCGGATCGTCTGCAAAATGCTCCGGCAAGACTTTCAATGCCGCATCACGCAAGAGCTTTGTATCGCGCGCTCGATAGACGACACCCATGCCGCCCTCACCAAGCTGCGACGTGACTTCATACGCGCCAATACGCGTACCTGGTGTGATTGCCATATCGCCCGAGATTATAACGAATGTGGTCGCGGCTTGATTGTAGGTAAAACAAGACGCAGCCTTGGGCTAGTGCACGAACTCGCCTTGGGCGCCACGCGCCCATGGATCGTACGTGAGCGCAAAGCGAATTCGGTCGGGAATCGATGGATGCGAGTAGAAGAGGAAAACGTTTATCGCGTTCGGCTCCGGATCGGCCAAATCCACATCGCCCAAAACCTGAAATGCCTGGGCTCCGGTTTGCCCTGAGTCCGGCGTCAGACCGTGCGTGACTTCGAGTCCGTATTGATCAGCTTGATGCTCGTAATGTCTGCTGAAGGCATTGAAGGCCGGGTTCGCAAGGAACGCGAAAATGCT
>DATFXZ010000195.1:0-14339 GCA_035315305.1 Terriglobia bacterium
ACGCTGAATGAAGACGAAGCGCCGAACCCCGCGGCCCGGCACCTGGTTGGATACACGCGGTCGAAAATGTTCGGAGAGATGGCAGTGCGATCGATAATTCCCCACAAAAAACTGCTGATCATCCGTCCATCGATTCTGGTGGGCGACGCGCGATCCGTCATTCCCCGTTCATTTGATATCGCTTGGATTATTCCCGCGCTAAAACACTTGCGAATGTGTTTTGGAAATCCCGACGCAGCGTGCGACGTTATTCCCGTCGACTACGCCGCCAATGCGATATTGGGACTACTGACGGCTGAGAGAACGCATATGACATATCACGTAAGCGCGGGTGCAGCGGCGACGACCTGCCGGCAAGTTGTGAACTCAGTCGGGTGTGACGATCCAGGTAGACCGCCGCTTGTTTATTTGACGAAAACACATCTGGAGCTGATCAAGCGATGGTTACGGACCAACAATGCTCCGGATCCTGCCTTATCACCCTATTCGACACAACTCGAATACCTCAAAGACGAACTCGGGAAGAGGAGAGCACGGCTGCTGTTGTCCGGCCTGGAAGCGTACTGGCGCTTCATTGATCTCGATCAGCGTTTTGACAACGCTCGATTGTTGACCGACACCAATATCGGTACGTCGGAACCGGCTCATGATTATTTGAAACGAGCGGCAGGCTATCTTGACAACCTTGATCCTCTAGAAGCGGCCGCCAATCCATGAGGCACATTGGATGAAGCAGGTTATCTATGCGTGTATTGCGGTGCTTTTTTACGCTCTGGGAAATGTGATTACCGAGCAAAAACTCAAGCCCTACACTCAATTCGCCATTATGAGTTTTTGCTATCTGCCGATGCTCATCATGACCATTGGCGCTCTGGCTCTTATGAAATCCCGAGGGCAGACGATCGCCTTTCCTGAAGGCCAAGCCATCTATGTGGCCGGGCTGATAGCAATCGTGTTCTTTATCGCTGATGGTTTTTTCTTCAGCGCATATACGAACAACGCCGATGCCTTCACCGTTTCCTCCATTGCAGTCATGTTCCCGGCAGTGGCATCTCTGCTGAAGTTTGGCTGGACCGGCCAGCTGCCGAATCGCTACCACATCGCCGCTTACGTCGTTGCCGTGATAGCCGTAGTTCTATCCGAAAGAGGCAACGAGATCCAAACGACGCTGAGACCATGAGGGCAATTACGGGGACTTTCGGCCCTCCGGGCCTTTGCATCTGTGTTCTGCTGATTGCGGCAGTTTCAGCCGTGGCGCAGGACAGCGCCGGGGAAGTAAGTGGCCGCGTCGTCAGTTCACGCGATAACCAACCGCTTGCGTTGGTCGAGATTCAGATCCAAGGTACGTCTTTGCGTACCGTGACGATGGATGATGGAAGTTTCCACATCACGGCGATACCCCCGGGCCAACATGTGCTGCAGGCATCCGTCGTGGGTTACTACACCCTCCATCAGGAATTTGCCTTGGCTGCCGGCGAAAACAAGAACTTCGATATCGTCCTCACACCTTCGAACGCCAGGGTCACTGAAACGGTGGACGTGCTGGCGGACCCATTTCAAGTTGGAACCCAGGCAAGCGCATCAGAGTTCACACTGGAAGGCGCTGAGCGCAAGAACCTGGCGAGTGTGCTCGCCGACGATCCATTGCGAGCGGTGCAAGGTCTGCCGGGAGTGACCTCGAATAACGATTTTTCTTCGGAGTTTTCGCTTCGCGGCGCGCCGTTCAGTCGCGTGGGCCTTTACCTCGACGGCATCCTGCTCCATTCCCCCTTCCACACCACCGATGGCCAGGCCGATAACGGTTCGTTGACAATCTTCAATGGCGACCTGACAGACGACATGAAGCTGTACGAGGGCGCGTGGCCGGTCCGCTATTCGGACCGTACTGCGGGTATTCTTGCCGTCGATACGCGGGCGGGAAATCGTGAGAAAACGCGAGGACAGCTCAACGCGAGCGCTTCAAACGCGGGACTTTCACTAGAGGGACCCATCGGTGAAAAGAAGCGTGGGTCGTGGTTGGCAGACTTTCGCAAAAGTTACCTTCAATACATTCTTAACAGGATCGACTTCGGTGACCAGGCTCCAATGGTATTCGGCTTCACCGATGCTCAAGCGCGGGTAGATTACGATCTAAGCGCGAAACATGCAGTCAGTCTGTCTTATTTGGACGGTTCCTCCTCCGTTGATCGGCAACGATTCCGAGACGAACTTGGAAATAATTCCGTAATGACCAGCGGCTTCCGTTTCACATTGGTCAATCTCGCTTCTCGCTACAGCCCTAATCAACATTTGCTGCTCAACAATCACCTGGCCTGGTCACGCGAAAAGGGCCATGTGGAGAATCGCGATAACGAGCCGCTTTCGGAGCAAAACTATTACGAGTGGACCTGGCGTGGTGATGGGAGTGTCGTTTGGGCCAAAAGCACTTTGGATTTTGGCGGCGAGTTTCGCCGCTTTCGGCAAGACGGCTCAGCTACGCAATTCGTCTTTGTTCCGGCCCTCGTACCCTCGCGCGACAATTTTCGACACGCTGCCAGGGAAGCTGCAGGCTACGTTCAAGAAGCCTTGGCATTTGCCGGCAGTCGCGGCCGCATCACTGCAGGCGTGCGCCAGGAAAAATTCAGCAGCGCTCCGGTACAGATGGGACAGATCACTACGCCGTATGCCAGCCTGTCTTTCCAGCTGAATAAAACGCGCGTGCAATTCGATTGGGGGCAGTACGGTCAATTTCCCGAACTGAGCCAACTCTTCTCGACTTTCGCGCCGGGACTCTTGTTGCCCGAGAGAGCGACGCATTATGAAGCGGCAATCGAACAGCGGCTCGACGATCGAACTCGACTCCGGCTCGAGTTCTACGATCGACAGGATCGTGACCTCATGGCACGACCTGCGCTGGATCCGCGGATGGATTCCAACGGAATCATTATTCCCGCTTCCCCAAATGCGCCGTGGCTGAACTCGCAGCGCGGTTACGCGCGCGGTGTGCAGATCTTTGTCCAACGGCGAACCGCGAATGGATTCACCGGTTGGATCTCCTATGCCTATGGGCGCACGATGATCAATGATGGCGATCTGCGATTGAAATTTCCATCAGACTACGATCAGCGGCATACCTTGAATATCTATGGAAGCCGCAGGCTACGCCCCACGGTGAATCTCAGCGGGCGTTTCACATATGGGAGCGGCATGCCCCTGCCCGGTTTCTACCAGCTTGTGCCGGGCGGTTACGCAATTTCTCAGAGCCGAAACAGCTTGCGCGCGCCCGCTTATCTGCGGACGGATCTGCGCCTGAACAAGGCCTATGTGCACCAGAAATACACAATGACGCTGTTTGGCGAAATTGTGAATCTGACGAACCACAGGAATCGCGATTTTGACTCACCGGGTCCGTACGACGTCAACACCACGCGCACGTTTCCGACGTTTTTCAGCATGTTTCCTATCCTGCCGTCTGCAGGGATGGTTTTGGAATTCTGATAGACTGCCTGAACGACGTCAGCGCGCTTAACAATCTTTAACAACGGTCAGGCTCGGTCGTCCAGTCTAAAGGCAGGTGCGCGTTGTGATTTCTAAACGAATCTTCTTGTTCATCTCCGCTTTCCTTTTCTTTTCTGCCACGCTAAATCCACTGCTGGCAGAAGAATCAATGTTGTTTGGCGCGAAGGGTGGCGTTCCAATAATGGATCCATTCGTCCTCACCAACGACAACGCAATCGCGAACAATTACACGTTTGAGACGAAGCGGTTTATTGGAGGCCCCTTTTTCCAAATGAACCTACCTTGGCACGTCGGGTTTGAGGCCGATGCTCTCTACAGGCGGCTACACTACGAATCCAATCCATTTCTGTTCAACACACTGCATGCTTCAACGGATGCGAGTTCATGGGAATTCCCGCTGATGGTGAGACGGGCGCTCCCCGTTCCCTACCTTCACCCCTATGGCGGCATCGGCGTGTCTTTTGCGCGTGTCAGCGGCAAAACGGATTTTTCCAATGCGGTATTGCAGAGCAGGGAGCCTCTGGAGCTCGCGAAAACGTGGAACACGGGTGGGCTTGTAGCAGGTGGTATCGACATACGCCACGGCAGGTTTCACTATCAGCCCGAGATTCGTTACACGCGTTGGGCCACACAGACCTTTGCTTCTGGAAATGGTTTGTTCAATTCCAATCTAAATTCGATCGATTTCCTGATCGGAGTCGCGTTTGGAAAGTAATCATTATGAATTTCACGACAACACCGTTTCAAAAATGGGTCGCACTCGCTGTCTTTATTGGACTGTCAATCGAAGCGCCTCTACGCCTCACGTCTGCGCAAGTTAATGTTGCCGACCGCGTGAGGCGAGCCATCGAGGAGAGATCCACGTCGGTGCTTCGGGGACATCTGCACCCCCTTGCGACAGCAGCGGCCGATCGGGGCCGAGTCGGACCCGGATTCCACCTCGACCGTATTACGATGATGTTCAAGCCGACTGAAGCGCAACAGGCGAGCCTGGCCACACTCCTTGATCAACTCCATAATCCGTCGTCGCCTGAATATCAGCATTGGCTTACTCCGGCGGAATTTGCAGATCGATTTGGAATGAGTCGGGCCGATATGGACAAAATTGTCGGATGGCTTCGGGCACAGGGTTTTGCAGTAGAAGACGTAGCTCCGAGCCGTATGTGGGTAACGTTTGCAGGCAATGCGCGACAAGTCGAGTCCGCGTTCAAGACGGAGATCCACCAGTATGTAGTGAATGGCATGAGCCACTACGCCAACGCGACCGAACCCTCGGTTCCTGACGCCCTCGCTGACGTAGTAGTCGGCCTGCGTCTTCATAACTTCCGAATCAAACCCCGCTTCCACAGCAGAAAGGCAAAATTCACATCGAACATAACGGGGAATCACTTTCTAGTCCCCGATGACCTAGCCACGATCTACGACATGAAGAAGGCATACAGCACAGGCACCGACGGTACGGGCCAGAGCATCGCAGTCATGGGCCAAACGGACATACTCTTGAGCGATATCGAAACATTTCGGTCTCTTTCGGGATTGCCGGCCAATGATCCCTCGGTAACATTGGTGCCGGGTTCAGACGATCCGGGTATCAGTAACGACGACCTGACCGAAGCGGATCTCGATTTAGAATGGGCCGGCGCCGTCGCGCCAAATGCCCAACTCATTTACGTCAATTCGAACGACGGCGCATTCGATTCGCTACTCTACGCCATCGGTCAGAATCTGGCGCCGATCATGAGCATCAGTTACGGGGATTGCGAAGCCCATTTCACTTCCGCAGACCTGAACATCCTGCGCATGGTAACTCAGCAAGCCAATGCACAAGGAATTACGATCGCTGTTCCTGCAGGAGACGCCGGGGCAGCTGATTGTGACGGTAGTTTCGCCGAACGACAAATCGTTCGTCTCGGCCCGAGCGTGGACGTTCCGGCGAGTCTTCCTTATGTCACGGGAATCGGAGGCAGCACGTTATATGACGTGGGGAATTATTGGGGCAGCACCAACAATGGTAAGAACGGTTCGGCCCTCTCCTACATTCCGGAGGTTGTATGGGATGATACGTTGATTTTCGGCGAGACCGGCCTTGCGGCGGGAGGCGGCGGCCGGAGTTCAATCTTTCCAAAACCAAGCTGGCAAGTTGGTCGTGGGGTTCCGCAAGACAACGCTCGTGACGTACCTGATGTGTCGCTGGCGGCGTCCATGCACGTCGGCTACTTGGTTTGTTCGGCGGGCAGCTGCGTGAACGGTTTTCGAGCGGCCGATGACAGCCTCACGGTCATCGGGGGCACCTCAGTAGGTGCCCCGGTTTTTGCGGGAATCATCGCCCTGCTGGATCAAAAAATGAATTCAGCCCAAGGCAACGTCAATCCTGGGTTGTACGTTCTCGCGGCGGCGGCTCCTAACGCATTTCATGACATCGTGAACGGTGCGAATTGGCTTCCTTGCCAATCGGGAAGCCCAGGTTGCTCGTTTGGGGTTCTTGGCTACACTGCCACGCGAGGATATGACCTCGCTACGGGTCTCGGATCCGTTGACGTGTTCAATTTCCTTACCGCGTGGCCATCTATACTTAATCCACGATGACTTTGTCGTTTAACGCCAGTATCCTTCTCTAAACTGCCAATGGTTCCCGTGTCGTTGCCACCTGCTGGGGACCCAGTGCGAATGTGCCCGCGGAGGGCGTTGCCATTGACCCGGCGTCCATTCGTATCCGCGTCCATTCCAGCGTTGGTATCCGGGCACCCAGACGTACCCACGACCTGGCGCGGGACCTCTTCTTTCTACAATCGGCCGAGGCGGGCGAACCTGAACCACAACCTGCGCAGCGGCTGAGGCAGCACTACCTAAAATGAAGCTGCCGAGTATGAATCCCGTCCATTTGGTGAATCGCATAAAAAACTCCTCCTCATTACAGAACTAATAAATGCTCACACTCATTTTTGGACGTACGATCGCCGTTCGGTTCTCGTCCATTTTTGTAAATCTGGAGGTGGATCCGCGGATTACGGGAATTAGTGAAATTCAGCCGCCGTCGCCTGCTCCATTCTTCCTTTCAATGAAAACAACCAAACACTGTCTCCGCGTGGTGAATTGGCGAAGAGGTTTCCACCGGAATAAGCGACGACGTACTCTTCTCCTTCGTATTCGAACACGGCGGCTGGAGCGTTCACGCCCGCTCCCGTCTGGAATTCCCAAAGACGCTTTCCGTTGGACGAATCGAGTGCAGTCAGCCGACCGTCGTTTCTTCCCACAAAGACGAGGCCGCCCGCGGTCGTAACGGATCCGCTGTAACAAAGGTCCTTCCATCTCTGTTGCCACACGAGACGATTGGTTTTCATGTCCAGTGCAGCGAAAATTCCGGTTGCGGGAATTGGAGAGCCGCCAAACGTGCCTCCTAAATAACGGCCGCCGTGTCCTTCCTCGGGAATAGCCTGATTCTCTTCGCCGCCTTTGAAGAGGTTCACGCTATCGGTACCGCACACGTAAAAATAGTTTGTCGCTGGATCGTACGAGCTTGGCGGCCAGTTCGCGCCTCCTCGCGGAGCGGGTTTCGCAACGACTCCATCTGCCCAAAACGGAGTGAATATCCGGCCCTGGTTCACCAAAGGATAATCCTCGAGCGGGATATCAATTTGATGGGGGACGAAGGCATCGCCTCGCGGAAACGGTTGAGTTGCCGACGTCAACTGGCGCGGCTCCTGGGGCACGGGCTTTTCATCAATTCCTAATAATGGTTTCCCGTTAGTGCGGTCGAGGATGTACACCCACCCGGTTTTGCTGGCTTCAGCAACGGCTTTGCGCATGCGGCCGTTAATCTTCACGTCAAAAAGGATGACGGGATTTGGAGAGTCGTAGTCCCAGATATCATGACGGACTTGCTGAAAATGCCAACGGTACTTTCCCGTCTTGGCTTCTACGGCCACTATAGAAACGGAAAAAAGATTGTCCCCACGCCGAATGCGTCCGTTGAAATCGGGTCCGGGATTGCCGGTGCTGAAATAGACGAGACCCAGCTCCTGGTCGACGGCCGGCGTCTGCCAAATGCTGGCGCCGCCGTGCTTCCAAGCATCGTTGTCTTGCGGCCACGTTTCATGGCCGATTTCGCCTGGTCCTGGAATAGTGAAGAACGTCCACATCAAGCGGCCACTTTCAGCATCGTATGCTTTGAGTCGGCCTCGCGTACCATTCTCTCCGCCTGCGAATCCGACGATGACACGTCCATCGAAATAAAGAGGCGCCGCGGTAATTGTGTAGCCTTCTTGCCAACGCTCGGCTTGAATGGACCAGACCGGTTTGCCGGATTTTTCATCAAGAGCAACCAGACGGCCGTCCAACTGGCCGACGTAAATCTTGCCTTCACCCAGGCCGAGACCGCGGCTCGTCCAGCCGCAGCACACAGTTGAGATTTTTTCGTCAAGATTGGCTTGATACTTCCAAAGAGTCTGACCGGTTTTCACGCTGATCGCGAAAACATCGTCGGCTCCAGTAACAAGAAAAACTACACCTTCATGAACAATCGGCTGCGCTTCACCCGAGTACTTCGCGTTCGCGCCTGAACCGTCGAGCCGCGCCCGCCAGACAGCTTTCAGATTGGCGACGTTCTGGCGATTGATCTGTGCCAGCAACGAGTAGTTCTGGTTGAAGAGGTTCCCGCCGCTCTTCACCCAGCTATCGACAGGAAGCTCAGCGGCATCACTCGTCACTAGCAGAACCGAAACAGCGAGGGCAAAACACCAGCTGATGTTCTTTTCCAATTCCAGCCTCCCGGAATGACTTCGAGTCGTCCCCTCCTCACGAGGAGGGGACGAGCGCTCGCCCAGTGACTAACGTGCGGCAGCGACGGGCGTCTCCGTGACTTCAGTGCCTCGTTTCTTTGCAGTCGCGCGCTCCGAAATTCCCGCCATGTACGTGTACACCACCGGTGTCAGGTACAACGTGATCAATTGCGAGAAAAGCAGACCACCGACCACAGACAATCCTAAACTCTGCCGCGCTTCGCCGCCGGCTCCATAACCAAGAGCGATGGGCAACGAGCCGAGCATGGCGGACATCGTGGTCATCATGATGGGACGGAAGCGCACAAGGCAGCCCTGATAAATTGCTTCGAGTGGAGCGACGGACTCGCTGCGCTGAGCCGCCAACGCAAAATCGATCTGCATGATCGCATTCTTTTTCACGATCCCGATCAGCATGATCAATCCCACAAACCCGTAAATATTCAGATCCATCTTGAACAACGACAACGTCAGCAGAGCTCCGAAGATCGCCGATGGCAATCCGGAAAGTATCGTCAAAGGATGGATGTAACTTTCGTAAAGAATTCCGAGGACGATGTAAATCACCAGGATCGCAATAACGAGCAGAAGCGTGAGGTTTCTTACGGAATTCTCAAACTCTCTCGCAGTACCTTGGAACGCTCCGCTGACGGATGTAGGCAGGCTGCGGGTGATCTCGCCGATCTGGTCGACTGCCTCGCCAAGTGAAACTCCCGGTCTCAAATTGAAGGATATCGTTACAGAAGGCAACTGGCTCAAGTGATGGATCGTCAGCGGACCCGCGTCCTGCGTCACTTTGGTAAGAGTGTCGAGCGGCACCAGCTTTCCTTCGTCCGACTTGACGTATATCAGCGATAACGCTTCCGGCCGGGCCTGATATTCCGGCAAGAGATCCAGCAGCACTCTGTACTGATTGGTTGGAGCATAAATCGTCGATATCCATCGTGGGCCATAGGCATCATATAAAGCGTTCTCGATTTGTTGCGCGTTGACCTTCAACGTGGCGGCCTTGTCGCGGTCGATAGAGACATTGAGCTGCGGATTCTGAAGCTGGAGATCACTGATGACATCTGTAATGCCGGGGATCGCCACCATTTCGTCACGAAGCTTGCGTGAGGCTTCGTACAGTTCCGGAGTGTCGGTGCCCTGCAGCGTGTACTGATATTGCGCCGTCGATACCTGCCCACCGATACGAAGCGTCGGCGGATTTTGCAAATAAACTCTCATGAAAGGCAAACCCGACAGCTGCCTCCGCAAGCGGCCGATAATCACATCGAGCTTGTCACGCTCGGAGCGAGGCTTCAGGCGAAGGAACATGCGGCCGAAGTTCGGACCGGAAGTGTAGCCCGTGCCGGAACTGCTGATTGCCGAATAGAAAGAGTTCACAGCCGGATCCCGGCGGACAATGTCCGCCACCATTTGTTGGTTACGGCTCATCTCATCGAATGAGATACCTTGCTCCGCCTCGGTCTGAACCATGATCTGATCGTTATCGGAGTCGGGGATAAAACCTTTAGGGATTCGAACGAATAGATATCCGGTGGCCACCAGTATCAGAACGCTGAACGCAAGTATCATCGCGCGATGCCGCAGGACCCACTGCAGGCTGTGATCGTAGATATCCAGCATGCCGTCAAAAATCGCTTCCGTTGCTCTGAACAAACGCCCTGGCGTCCGGTGACGGTTGGACGATTTTAAAAAGCGACTGCATAGCATCGGGGTCAAGGTAAGCGACACAATGCCGGAGATGAGAATGGCTGCCGTGATCGTAATGGCGAATTCGCGGAAGAGTCGGCCGAGAATCCCACCCATGAACAAGACGGGTATGAAGACAGCAGCGAGTGAGAGTGTCATGGATACAATCGTGAATCCAATCTCCTTCGACCCTCGCCAGGCCGCTTCGAGTGGTGCTTCGCCCATCTCGCTATGGCGCACAATGTTTTCCAGCATGACGATGGCGTCATCGACGACGAAGCCTATCGAAAGCACCAGTGCCATCATGGACAGATTGTTCAGCGTGTAGCCCATGACGGCCATCACCGCGAACGTGCCGATAACAGAAAAAGGCAGGGCCAGGCTCGGAATGCTGGTCGCACGAAGATTTCTCAGGAAGATGAAAATCACGAGAATGACCAGCGCCAGACTTAAGAACATCGTGGATTGAACGTCGTGGAACGAGTCTCGGATCGACTGAGCACGATCGAGAAGGACGTCGATGCCTATAGATGGAGGAACCTGCTGCCTGAACGTCGGCAACAACTTCTTGACGGAATCCGCCACTTCAACGGTATTGGCTCCCGGCTGACGCTGAACCGCGAGAATAATGGAGCGGCGGACGCTGTCGGCGGTTTCCACCCAGCTCGCACTCTTATCGTCTTCAACGCTGTCTACAACGTTACCGAGTTCTTCCAGCCGGACTGGAGAACCACCTCGATGTACCACGATCAGTCGCCTGAAATCGGCAGCGCTCGTGAGCTGGCCGTCAGCGCGCAATGTCAGGGAACGGTCGGGTCCATACATCGTGCCGGTGGGCATGTTCACATTCCAGTTTCGTAGCGCTGCTTCAACTTCGTTCATGCCGATTTGTTTGGCGGCAAGTTTCTGAGGATCCAGATGCACGCGCACGGCATACTTTTGCGCACCCTGGACCTGCACCTGAGCAACGCCTGGAAGTGTCGAGATTCTCTGAGCCAGCGTGGTTTCTGCGTACTCGTCCAGCACCCATGGCGGAACGGTATCCGACTGCATGGAGATGAATAGGATCGGCTGGTCGGCTGGATTAGCTTTGCGGAACGTGGGTGGCGTCGGCATGCCGGCGGGAAGCTGCGGGGCGGCCTGTGTGATGGCGGCTTGGACATCCAGAGCCGCTCCATCGAGTTCGCGGCTCAAATTGAATTGGAGCGTAATTTGAGTGACGCCGATTCCGTTGGTGGATGTCATCGAATCCAATCCGGCGATCGTCGAGAATTGGCGTTCGAGCGGCGTAGCCACGGCGGATGCCATCGTGTCCGGATTGGCTCCAGGCAGGCTCGCCGAGACTTGAATGGTGGGGAAGTCCACATTGGGCAGATCGCTCACGCCGAGAGTTTGGTAGGCGATGCTGCCAAAGAGCGCGATCGCTGCCATTAAGAGGCTTGTCGCAATAGGCCGGCGAATGAAGATCTCGGATATGTTCACGTTAGATCTCCTACTCCGTGGCGGAAGAAGAATTCGTCTTGATCTGAATGCGGCTTCCAGGGACCAGTCGAAGCTGACCCGTGGTCACAACGCTTTCGCCTTCACTCAGCCCTTTCTCGATAACAACATCTCTTTCTATCGTTCGCCCAGTCAGCACCGCCCGTGCCTCGACGGTCATGTCCGGCTTGACGACAAATACGAACTTTCCATCCTGCCGCGTTTGCACCGCGGTCACCGGGACAACGATCGAGTTCGATGAATCATTCGATCGAACGACCACGCGCACGAATTGACCGGGCCAGAGTTTGTCGGCGCGATTATCGAATAGAGCTTTAAGACGAATTGTGCCTGTCGCGCTGTCAACGATGTTTTCGACGAAGGTGAGAGTTCCTGTTTCCACCGCTTCATCCTGGCCCTGAAGATACACAACGACGGAAACCTTTCCGGCAGCCATTCGGGCCTTGATCAATGGAAGATTGATTTCAGGAACCGTGAATGTGACGTAGATGGGATGGAGTTGATTGATCGTGACCAGTTCAACGTCGGTCGCTTTGACGACGTTTCCTTGCTTTACCATCAACTGTCCGGTGCGGCCATCGATGGGAGAGCGAATTGTGCAGTATTCCAACTGGAGCTTCGCGCGATCGAGCGCAGCCTGATCGGCAGCTATGTTCGCTCGCATGCTGTCGATTTCAGCACGATCCGCGCGAACGGCCTCCGAAGCAGCCTTTGCCTGCGCGTTGATCTGCTCCGCCGAATCCGGTGCAAGTAAGCCTTTCTGCAAAAGCTCGGAGTACCGCTTGGCTTGTGCCTGCGCAAATTCTTCCTGTGCGATCTCCTTCGAGAGATTCGCCTGAGCAGCCTGCAATTGTGCTTTATCTTTGGCAAGTGCAGCCTCGGCCTGCGCGACCTGGGACTCATAAGGGCGCGGATCAATCACGAACAGCCGATCACCTTTCCTTACGTCCGTGCCTTCCTTGAAATCGACGACGGTCAGCTCACCGCCGACCTGAGATTTCACACTTACAGAGGAGTACGCTTCGGCATTTCCTACCGACTGGATTTCAATCGGCACCGATTTCAACATTGCTTTGGAAACCAGAACCGGAGCGGCCGGCGCCTGTTGCTGAGCCACAGCCGCGGCCTTTTCTGAGGAACAACCCGCAAGCAGGAGTATCAGAATGAAAACTATAACCATACGTTTACCTTTAATGCAGGGATTATACGCAATCCGGAGGACCCACGGCGAACTGGGGTTGTAAAAAAGGCCGCGCCGGCGTCACTGATTATGTTCTGGAGGAGCGGTGAAATGTCCGATATAAGAACGTGCTGGGTATGCATCGACTCCCGATGCTAGGATTCGGGATACTTCAACTTCCAATCTGTGTTTGTATGAAAACAGTCATTAATGCGATTTGCCTCGTGGCGATAGTCGTTGGCACTTCGAAAGTGTCTTCGGCGCAGTGGCCGGCTTATCCAACGCTGCGAGTTCCGAAAACGGCGGCCGGACAACCGGACCTCAATGCACCTGCCCCGCGCACGCGTGAAGGAAAGCCGGATCTTTCCGGGGTCTGGCAGAATCCTCGGCCGCCGGGAGCATTTCAGAATGCATCCGGAACCGGCGGAGCGCCTCCCCCTCCTGGCGTCACTCCGCCCGCCAACAACAGCCTGAACTTGTTTCGTGATATTGGAACAGGAGTGCAAGGTGGTCTGCCGATTCGTCCATGGGCCGCAGAGCTCGTGAAAAAACGGCAGGCCGATGGCAGCAAGGATAATCCCGATGCGCATTGCCTTCCCATGGGCTTCATGCAATTCCACAATCATCCTCAGCCGCGCAAGATTGTCCAGACTCCCGAATTGATGATCATCATGTACGAAGCAAACTACGGTCTTCGTCAGATTTTTATGGATGGAAGGAGCTTACCTGATCGCGAGGCCGAACCCTGGTGGTATGGATACTCAGTAGGAAGATGGGATGGAGATACGCTCGTCGTCGAGACGAGTGGTCTCATCGATGAGGGTTGGCTGGATATCATCGGCAATCCGTTGACTGATGCCGCGAAAGTCACAGAGCGATTCCGCCGGCCGAACTTCGGGAGTCTCGAAATCGAAATTACCGTGGACGATCCGAAAGCGTATACGAAGCCATGGACCGTTACCGTGAAGCAACGCATCGTGCTGAACGAGGAACTGATCGAGTTCATCTGCATTGATAAAGATGCCGCGCATTACGTCGGAGGACAGAAATAGTCGGTCGACCTTGGCATTTCAGTTTGCAGACGGTCGATTCACGCGATCGATAACTAATGCATCAATGAGAGCTTTCGTGGGTATCAGTTTCAAGCCCCACTGACGGTCTATGAATTCCAGCGTACCGCGGTACATGCCCTCGTTACTCGGAGGTGCGCCGCTGATGTCCGTTGCAACCTCGACGATTTTTCTCATATCCAGGTCGAATTTGAATCGTTCCGTCAGCCCAGTCTTATCGATCACGGGCATGGCGGCGCCGAAACGCGTGAGGAAGCGGGCGAAGGAAGCTTCATATCTCGGAAAGTTTAAGCGGATTCTTATATTGCCCGCTCGTAATAACACGTTATCCGTCCGGAGGCTGCGAACTCGAAGAGCACTTCGGTGATCACCACGCCCAGCCACATGCCGAGCACGAGCAAATGGGCGACGTGAAGCGGTTCCATTGGCTTATATCTCAGCCGATCGTCCAACTGGCCGCCCAGCTGCCAGGAAAGGAGCTGTGACCGCAAGTGCAGCCCAGACGGTAGCGAGGCCGATGTATTCAGTGAGCTCGAACGGCCCGATGGCGTTCACGCTCCAGTCGTAGCTCATCGCCGACACAAGTGCGATCGTGTTGCCGACGAGCAACGCCCACCA
>DATFXZ010000196.1:0-3079 GCA_035315305.1 Terriglobia bacterium
ATCTACCGTATGGCTCGATGGCCGCACGTACTTTTTGCAGCGGGCGACGAGATCAACAGGAAGAGAGATGAAAGCCGGAGCCGGTACGGGTGAAGTTCGTGCCCTTATGCCAGGCAAGCTGCTGCGACTCACAGCTAACACCGGCGACATCGTCACGGAAAAACAAATGATCGCCATCATGGAATCCATGAAAATGGAGAGCGCTCTTTTTGCACCGATAGCAGGTCGAGTCGTGGACGTCCGTTTCAAGCCAGGTGATGTCGTCGAGATGGGCGATATTGTGATGGTGATTGAAACGGACCAAGGGGTCAGACACCTCGGTACCTAATTCTTGACTTGCAGAATTAGGTACCGAGGGGTCTGACCCTTCGGTATACAATCCTGCCTACACAAACTGCAGGAGGAACCTCATGCATCGTCTCTCTACCATGCGGCGGACCATCCGCCTTTCGCTGGCGGCGACGTTACTCATCGCACTTGGCTCTATCCGAGCCGCCGATCTTGATCCCAAAGCGATCAACATTCAACTGCCGAAGGATATCAAGTGGGTTGCTACAACCGGTGGATCTGAGCAGGCCGTCCTGGCCGGCGATCCCTCCAAGCCGGGACTCTATGTCGTGCTGACGAAGTGGTTGCCCCACAAGAACAGCCGGCCACACTCTCATCCTAACGATCGGTTCATTACCGTTCTCAAAGGGACGTGGTGGGTGAATACAGGGTCCAACTACGACCCGGATGGGATGAAGCCGGTTCCCACGGGAAGCTTCGTGGTCCACTATGGAGGCCAGGTTCATTACGACGGAGCGAAGGATGAGGAGTGCGTACTGCAAATCGTCGGCATGGGCCCTGCAACATCGACCTCAGCGGAGCGGAAATAGCGTAGTCACTGCTCGCTCCCGCCTGTGTCGTTAGCGGGAATCCTGGCAGATGTACTCGAACATTTCGCCGCCGGCGATCCAGGAAGACGCTGTCTTGTCCGTAATCGTCCAGCGGCCCGTCCATGGTGCCGTGTATGCGCCGGGATCGTCGACGGTGTATTCGTATGAAATAGTTTTCAGGTTCGGTCGTGAAATCCGCTCCGTGAGGTGTAACTGTTCGGTAGTCGGATAAGAAGCGGCGATCCATTGCTTCTCGTTAAATCCGACAGTGTCGATGACCAGAGTGTCCCCCTCCCAATGGCCCACGGAATGGCCTAGGAAGCTCGGACGTAAATCATCGCCTGTCGGGTGAGGACGGCCATCCATATAGATCACACGCCAGGAGTGGGGCCCAGCGACATTGAGGATAAAGATTTTCTTTAGTTCCGGCATGTCAACTATCTCAAAACCTGGGGCATTAAAAAATCCAGGTCCAGCGCTCGGCTTGCAACGTACCAGAGGCGGATACAAGTCCGTCCTGCCCGCGCGATACTGGTACAACGCTCTTGCCCAAGGTTGAAACGGCACATCCGTTGCTCGCGGCGCACCGCCAAGCCCTGGTCGAATTTCCCAATATCCTTTCTTGTCCGGAGTCGAACCGAGATTGACTTTTCCATCGGGCCAGCGTGGCGTTGGTTCCGGTGGCGGGCTGTCTACAGCGGCGACGCCGGGAGCGCCACGTTGACCGCGTTGGGCAAAACCAGACACAGCTGCAACCACTATCAATACCGAGGCAAGCGTAACTTTAATCACGGTCCGCTACCTCATCGGCAACTTTTGTCCGTCAGCCAATATCATGAAAGTCGTTTGCTCAGAACCCGCCGCATTGCTGCCGTCTTTGGCGAGCGCCGCGGCCTGCACAGTCACTTTATCGCCGATCTTTATTGAATCGCGCTTCCATCCGCCGCGGGTGAGCGCGTAAGGTGGGCCCATTTCAATTTTGAAATTCTTAACCGTACCCGTTTCATCCTTCGTGTCGATAAATACAAACGCGTGCGGATTGACCCAATCCAGTTTGGTTACGTAGCCTGTAACGGTTATGGGCTTCTTCGAATCGTATTCCGCATCAAAGGAATGATGCGCCGTCAGGGGCTTTACAGTCATCAGCATCAGCACCAGACCGACTGCGGCAATCGAACCCATCATTTTAAGTTTCATAACCGATCCTTTCTAGCGCCTCTACCGTCCGATGTTAACGGACGAAATCCGAATTATCTTCGCAGAAGTATTCCTGAATATCTTGATCCGGAACCCACTGAATGGTCCAGCTTCCCGTCCATCGCCGAGTGTATGTGCGAGGATCCTCGACCGTTACTTCGTACTTAAGCGTGTTCAAATCACTTCGGGTGAAACGCTCCGTCAGATGCAGCGCTTCGGTGTGCGGAAGACCGGAGCTGGTCAGCCAAAACTTCTCGTTGTAGCCGAGAGACTCCACAATTAGCGTGTCCTTTTCCCACCGCCCGACCGAAAAGCCGTAATAACTAGGCACTGCCTCGGCTGCGGTACCTAATGGACGCCCATCCATAAAGATGACTCTCCAATTACGATTGCCTCCGCCTAAGAACACCAGAATCCGGCCAAGCTCTTTTTGTTCGATAAATTGAAAGCCATTCGGCATCTGAAATTGTCGGGGGCCGCCCGCCGGAACGCACCGCGAATAAGGATCGTCTCTCAAGAATCGCCGCTGGCGGTACTCGTACATCGCTTTGGCCCAAGGAAGGAATGGTGCGACCTTGTCTGCATCGGCGATATTGACCAAAAGCCCGTCGTCACTCATCGGGATCTTTGTGGCCGTATTTTCGACCAGAACCTTAGTGCTCGCGGATCCCCAATATCCCGTTTTGCCCGGCGGTGGACCAAGCCTGATTTGACCATCAGGCCAACGCGGCGCAGGTACAGGGGACGTGGCTGCACGGCGAGTCGTTGGCGGAGCAAACAACCGTTTTCCCGTGCGCGTCAAGACCACCGATTTGGCGGAAGCTTGTCGAGCTTCGTTTCTGGCGGGGACGCCTTCGACGGCGACCGCGTCGCCGATGCGCAGAGTGCTTCGCTTCCAACCGTCGCGCTCGAGCTCGATGGGATTGCCGATGTCGACAGCCCAATTTGTCACTGTGCCGGTCGCATCGCGGACATCGATAAAGAAAAACGCATTAGGAGTAACC
>DATFXZ010000197.1:0-7342 GCA_035315305.1 Terriglobia bacterium
AATGCGTGGATCTGGATAGTTTACCCACTGGCCTGTGGCCGGAAGGCAGATCATAATGTAACAAACAGCCTGTAAAAGAGCGGAAAGCCATTTTCGGTCACGTCGCATTTTCCCTCCTTTTAAATCCACTGCATTATGGTAGCGACTCAAATTTCGCGCACAAGAAAATGCGGAATGTCATTCAATCAGGATCAGCAGAGCCCACGCCCGCTGCTACTGCTTCTATCTCCGTAATCGACGCTTGATTACGGAGCGCCGATTTTCTACCGCCCGAATTTCTTGACACGACGCGAAGTTAAGCATAGAGGAATCTCCAACATCACCCCCGGAAGAAATTTCGAAAGGAGAACAAGGATGACAGCCAGAACACTGTTCTTACTGCTTGTCAGCGCTTCAGCGCTCTGGGGACAAACGACAAACGCGACCCTTCGAGGCTTGATTACCGATCAGTCAGGCGCGGTATTGCCAGGTGTCACGATCAGCGTGCGAAATCAAGGCACAGGCATCGAGCGTTCAACGCTCAGTGATGAAACAGGGAACTATCAGGTCGCGGCATTGCCCGTTGGCGTCTATCAGATCGATGTCCGGCTGTCTGGAATGAAACCACAGATCGTCAGCGGTCTCACGCTGGAAGTTGGCCAGATAGCGGTTCGAGACTTCAAGATGGAAGTCGGTGGACTCGCAGAGGAAGTAACCGTCGCTGCCAATGCGGCGCTTATCGAAACTACAACAAGTACGGTCGGCCAGGTCATCAACCAACGCATTGTTCAAGAGATTCCCCTGAACGGCAGACACTTTTTGGATCTCGGCATGTTGATTCCTGGCTCGGTGACTCCGCCCGCCAACGCGGGATTGGGCGCTCCGTTACGAGGCCAAGGGTTCTTCGGGTTCAACACCGCCGGCAACCGTGAAGACGGGGTGAACTTCATGGTCAACGGCATCAACCTGAACGATATTTCAAACCAGCAGGTTACGTTTCAACCTTCGATCAACACAGTTGACGAATTCAAAGTTACGAATTCAACCATCAGCGCCGAATACGGCCGTAATTCCGGCGCGATTGTCAACATTGCGACGAAGTCTGGTACGAATCAATTTCACGGCGAAGTATTCGACTATCTGCGAAACGACGTGTTCGATGCGCGAAACTTTTTCGATGTGGCCAAACCGGCTTTCCGCCGGAATCAATACGGCGGCGCCATCGGCGGTCCTATTGTGAAGGATCGGACATTTTTCTTCTTCAGCTATGAAGGTCTAAAACACACCCAGGCATTGACGCTCAACAGCGGCGTGTTGACGGACGCGCAACGAGCGGGTGTCACGGACCCCTCAGTACAGAAACTGCTTCCGCTAATCCCGGTAGCGAATGACGGTCAGAGCACTTTTCGAGGTCCGGGAGTGGCTCCCGTCGGAAACAATCAGTTCACGATCGACCTAAATCACAGGCTTACCGACAGTGATTCGGTGCACGGCTATTACGGGCTGCAGAGGGATAGTCGTACAGAGCCGACGTCCCAGGGTACTCAAACTGTTCCCGGCTTTGGAGACACTCGCGGAGGGCAGCGGCAGGTCTTCACGTTTAGTGAAACGCATATTTTCGGCCCGAACGTTGTGAATGAAGCGCGCTTCGGATTCAATCGTATCTACATCACATTCAAACCAAATGCGGCTCTGAATCCGGCTGACTTCGGCATCAACAACGGACTCAACATACCGCTGGCGTTGCCGACAATAACTGTGCAGGGCATAGGCCTGGTTATTGGCGGACCCGCCGATACAGGACGCGGCATTATGACGGCCACCGGTGCTGATACGGTAACTGTCTTGAAAGGCCGCCATTCTGTGAAGTTCGGTGGAGAGTTCCGGCCCTCCTGGTCGAACAACTTCTCCACCAACAATGGGACGTTCACATTCGCCAGCGCCACGGCATTCATCGCGGGTACGGCGAACGCGTTCACTCAGACGCTCGGTAGCACATCGACTTCCGATCTGCTGAGATCGATGGGCTTGTTTGTCCAAGACAATTTCAAAGTGCGTTCAAATCTGACACTCGAACTCGGATTGCGTTACGACTGGAACATGTCGCCAACCGAGCGTTACAACCGCTTCATCATCTTCGATCCTGACACGGATTCGCTGCTGCGCGTTGGCTCGGGCCTGGATAAGGTTTACCGGGAGAATGCCAAAAACTTCCAACCACGAATCGGCTTCGCCTGGGATCCATCGAATTCCGGGAGGATGTCGGTACGCGGTGGTTACGCGATTCTAACCGAGCAACCGAGAGATCTCCCGGCTGCCCTTTCCGCAAATCCGCCGCTCAGCGTGCCGTTGGCTTTGCCTGCAGGCACGACTACGACGCTTGCTCGTGCGATAAGTGATGTACAGGCAAGCGGCACGATCGCACCAACTTCAATCGATAAGAGGTTTGATAACTCTTATATGCAATCGTGGAATCTGAATATCCAGCGAGAGGTCAAAGGCGGAATCGGCATTTCCGGCGGCTACTATGGGTCGAAAGGAACACACCTGCAAATCACGCGAAATTTGAACCAGTTTCTTAATGGCGTGCGGCCGTTCGCGCGCCTTTCAGCTTCGAGCCCGATCGCACCGGGCACCGGATTGACCAATATCACTCAACGGGAAAGCGGCGGGAATTCGAGCTACAACGGGCTATGGTTCACCGCGAACAAGAGATTTGCACGCGGCCTGTCATTCAACGCGTCGTACACGTTTTCGAAATCGATCGACTACAACTCGCGCACGAACCAGGGCATCGTTGTTCAGGACAGCTTCAACCTTCGCGGCAGCCGCGCTCTTTCAGATTTCGACGCGAGGCATCGATTTGTAATCAGCACGATTTACGAGTTGCCGTTCAAAGGGAACCCTTTGATCGAAGGCTGGCAGCTATCGACGATTGTGCAGGATCAGTCGGGTAACCCGCTGAATATTCTCTCTGGAAGTACTTCGACCACGAACATTAACAACCTGACCGGCAGCGCGACCATCCGGCCCGATGTGATCGCTCCGATCCAAATGATCCGCGACGTCAAGCAGTGGTTCAGTAATTCCGTGTGCGATCCAACCGATCCAGCCAATTGCCCTGCGGGTTCGACATTCGCGATCCCCGTCAGCTTCGTCAATGGAGCTCGCGTCTTACACTTCGGTAATCTCGGGCGAAATTCCATCACTGGACCTGCATTCCACAATGTCGACTTCTCTGTCCTCAAGAACACGAGGATCCGAGAAACGATTCGCACACAATTTCGCGCGGAGATGTTTGATCTTTTCAATCACGCGAACTTCGGGAATCCGGGCCTCGTGGCGACACCCGGCAGTACAACATTCGGTGTGATCCGGCAGACGCGATTTCCTACAGGCGAGTCGGGCTCGTCACGTCAGGTGCAGTTTACGCTGAAGGTTATCTTCTGATCCGGCACCTTCATTGCGTAAAAGCGGCGGCACACGCCGGTAAAGCGTCCGCCCCTGTGTGTGCCAGGGGTCACGTTCTCCCATGTGGCCAGCCGCACCAAAATACTGCTTGGCGCGGGCTAGCTCATCAGTGCGAGTCCAAATGGCCCGTCCGATCCTTCAGAAGAAAGACGCAAATCAAACTGATCACCCCCGTCAACGCAAGGTAAACCGCAATCGCGGTGGACGTCTGATATCTCTGATAGAGCCACACGGCGACAAGCGGCGCCGGACCGCCGGCAGTTATCGAGGCAAGCTGGTAGCCCAGCGAGGCTCCGCTGTACCGGCGAGATCCCGGAAAGCTTTCAGAGATGAACGCCGCTTGCGGTCCGTACTGCAGATCCTGAATCGGTAAGGCAAACAGAATTGCTACGAAGACCCAAGTAATGGATTTGGTGTCGAGTAGAGAAAAATAGATAAACGGCCAGATCATCATTGCTACACATCCAATGCTGATGATCGCACGCCGGCCGAATCGGTCGGAAAGGTGCCCGAAAAATGGAATTACCGACATCGATAAGAGCGATTGGATCATGACGAAGCCCAACACCGTAGCTCGCGGGAGACCGAGTTGTTGTGTGGCGTACAAAAGCACGTACGTGGTGAAAATGTAGAAGGACGTCTGCTGGCTCGTTCGAAGTAACGCGGTCAAGATGACCTCCCGCCAGTTCCACCGAAGCACTTCAAGAACCGGCGCCTTCGCGACTCGCCCCACTTCTTTCAATTTCGAGAAAACCGGCGTCTCAAAAATCCCAAGCCGGATATACAGCCCGATGAAGATCAGGACGAAACTGAGAAGAAACGGCACGCGCCAGCCCCATAGCAGGAACTGATCGTTTGTCGTCCACATAGTCATCAGAGCCACCGCACCATTGGCGAGCACCATTCCTGCGGGCGCGCCGAACTGTGCCCAGCTTGTAGAAAAGCCGCGCCGCTTCGGATTGGTCCATTCACCGGCGAGGAGAACCGAGCCGCCCCATTCGCCGCCGACGCCGATACCTTGAATAACGCGTCCCAGAGTTAACAGTACGGCACCCCAAATTCCGATCGTCGCGTAGTCTGGAATAAACCCGATCGCCATTGTCGATACACCCATCATTGCCAGCGTTGCGATGAGTGATGCCTTGCGTCCCAGTCGATCCCCGAAGTGTCCGAAGATCGCGGCGCCAAGCGGCCTGGCCGCAAAGCCGACGAAATAGGTGGAGAACGAAAGCAGCGTGCCGACAAACGGATCAGATTGCGGAAAGTACTTCTGCGGAAATACGAGCGCTGCCGCTACGCCGTAAAGAAAAAAGTCATACCACTCGATTGACGTACCGACCGCTGACGCGACCATCGCACGAATCATCTGTTGCCGCTGCTGCGCTTCATCGAACTGTGCGCGCACAGACGTAGTCGTTTCCGACGTTGCCATCACTAGTCCTCTCCTTCTTGCTACGGGATTCTACTTCGTTAGAAGGGCGTTACGCACTGGCCTTCACCGCACCGGAAGCACGAGCTTGATATTTTCTACAACGCCCCGTTCGGCGCTGAATACGCGCGCGAGGAGTTTCCCTTCAACCAACGCTTGGCGGTCGAGGTTTGACAGAGTGACGGTAATCGGCGACGCCGAGTCCGTTCCGGCAAACAACCGCTCAACGGCAGCCCCCGGCTTTTGCTCCTCACCGCGATGGATCCAAATTGCTGTGACTCGTTCGGCCGTAAGGCGTGCGAAACTCGCCTTAAATGTAAGAGTCCCAGTCGATATGTCATAGGTGAACTCGCCGATTGTCGTGACGAACCGGCGTGGCGATGGAGCTTTAGCATTCTCCAGCGCGGGTGCGCTGAACGGAGCGCGACGAAGTCTGAGCGACTGTTCAAGAGCGAAGCCGATTGACAACACTTCAGCATCGCTGAATTCACGGCCTAGCAGATCCATCCCTACAGGAACACCATCGTCCGTAAAGCCCGCAGGCACGCCAAGTGCGGGGAGACCTGAATGAGCACTTAGCTGGCAATTCGTTCCAACCTGGGCGTCGCCGATTCGTGCAGCCTTCCGACGGAGTGTGGGATAAACCGCAGCAGCCAGACGCTGCTCGTCGAACACTGCCAACACAGCGTGGCGGATTGCAGTGCGCTTGATCATCGCCCGGCGGTAATCCTCGCTATCTCGCCGTTCCGGGGCATTTCGCATCCGGAAATTAGCCTCCAGTGCGGCGTGATATAGGCCGCGCTCGAGAATCTCACCCAAAGACTTTACAGGCGCATCCTCGTGCCGACCGAGATAATCAGCTAGATCGAACTTGAACTCCGCATTGATCAAGCTGCTGTCACGCAGCAGATCGTCGAGTCCTGGCACGACCACATCCAGCACCTCGGCGCCAGACCGCTTCATTGCATCGAGCGCCTTGTTGACGACGGCAGTGACTTCCTGATCCTCCGGTGCCGTGCCGAAAAGCGCTCGCACAACTCCGATTCGCTTACCTTTGAGCGCCTCCGCCGAGAGAGCGTAGCGAAAATCCTTAGGAACTCGCCCCTCGGCGAGCCTCGTCGATTCATCGGCAGGATCAGGGCCGATGGTGGCGTCGAGCATGATCGCGAGATCTGTGATTGTGCGCGCAATTGGACCGCCGATGTCTTGTGTGTGCGAGAGCGGAACGATGCCGGTACGGCTGGAAAGCCCCTGACTGCCGCGAAGGCCAACTAGGTTGTTGTTGCCGGCAGGAATCCGGATCGACCCACAGGTGTCGCTGCCCATTCCGGCAACTGCGAAGTTGGCAGCAATGGCGGCGCCCGTACCACCGCTGGATCCTCCAGGATTACGATAAAGATCGTAGGGATTCTTCGACTGTCCCCCGCTGGAGCTGATTGTTGTGATCCCAGCCGCGAGTTCATGCATATTGGTTTTGCCGATGATGACCGCACCGGCTTCCTTTAAACGCCGCACCTGAAACGCATCCGCGCGTGGATGAAATCCAGCCAGTGCGATCGATCCGGCGGTTGTCGGCATCTCAATAGTTTCGTAGTTGTCCTTCACGACCACAGGAATTCCGTGCAGCGGCCCACGAACCCGCCCCACTTTACGCTCAGCATCAAGGGCTGCGGCGACCGCAAGTGCCTGCGGGTTGAGCGCGACCATCGCGTTGAGTGCTGGACCTTGTTTATCGTAAGCGGCGATTCGAGCCAGATAGATCTCCACAAGCTCGCGCGAGGTAACCTTACCCGACGCCATCGCGGACTGGAGTTCCAGGATCGTCTTTTCCATCACATCAAAGTCGTTCCGGGGAGCTTGGGCTGAAATAGACTGTGCGTGCGTGGTCGACACCGCGAAATAAATAGCGAGAATCAGAACGAGGCTGGCGCTGAACCGATACATTGATCCTCCCTGTGTATTACTTGGCGCATTTTACATGCGGTGAATCGTTTAGGTAGCGCAGAAGAACGCTCAGCGTCAGCTTGGAGGATGAAGACAGTTTTATGAGACCCTTTGTAGTAGTTTCTGGTAGGCGGATTGCCTAACATTCCAACACATGAAACGGCTCATTGCGAGAATCACGGTCGTCCTCACGACCTCGCTGCTGACGGTTGCTGGTCAGAACCCGCCGCCAGAGAAGCCAGCCGATCAAACGCTCTCCGTCAACGTCGATCTGGTGAATGTTCTTTTCACAACGACGGATAAGAAGGGCCAATTTATACCGAATCTCAGGAGAGAAGATTTCAAGGTTTACGAAGACGGCAAGCCTCAACGGATCACCAATTTCAGTGCGGAAACGAATTTACCGCTGACAATTGCGCTTCTCGTGGACACCAGCGGAAGTGTGCGGGATAGGCTCAGTTTCGAGCAGGATGCCGCTATTCAGTTCTTCGATTCAACACTGATCAAGGGAAAAGATCG
>DATFXZ010000198.1:0-4986 GCA_035315305.1 Terriglobia bacterium
GTTACCCGTTCGGACATTCTTTCGGCCAGTCTCCGTGCCGGTGTATAGAACGTCGCCCATTTGGGTCATCGAGAGGATGGCGACGCTGATGCCGAATTTGTCCATCTGTTCGAGAGTTTTTTCCGGCGTCCATGGACCGCCACGCCCGATGCTTCCAAATGTCGGCGGTTGATGGTGATGGTGGACATCGATAGCACCGCCACGAACATTCAGCCTGTTGACCTTGTTTTGGGTGAATCCTGTTCCGCGGCCTAGAATGGTTAATGCGCCGGCCGCGCCGAGGCCCTTTAGAATCTCACGACGAGGAACGATTGGGTCAGATTTCATGTTTCCTCCATCCGAATCAGTCCCCTCCTTTGTAAGGAGGGGATTAACGACAACTTTCCGATTCATTCACATGTTCTATCGCGCACCAGTTCATTCACGTCTACCGCGCCACGATTCATTTCACATCTTCCATCGCGCACCAGTTCGTTCACCCGGCCTACCGCCCACCAGATTTGACCGGTGTAACAACTGCCGGGCCCGGTTTACCGAACCTTTCCGCTGCTGTTACTACATTCGGCTGCACTTCATTGAGTTCTACAATCGTCTGACCGTTGGTCCAGGTTACGATCCAGTGAAATGGGAGCTTCACGCCGGCGACCTCGCGATAGTCGGAATAATCGATCTGAATGGGGACGGTGCCCACGGGAGTGTCGCTGTAACGTAACTGTCGGACCAGCAGTCCGCCTTCGTTATCAAAAAACAATTTGATGCGAGAGCGCCCGGCGGCCGTTCCCTGGATGATGGTGACGTCCTTGTCGTCAATCGCTGTGACGGGAAAACCCGCGCGCCAGTCCGTGAGCGCCTGTTTGATTCCAGCCGGGAACCACAATGCCGCGTCGATTCTGGCGCCATCCAATTCCGCTCCAGACAGTAGCGGCAACAGGCCGACAGGTTTCTCTACAGAAGCAATCCATCCTTCGCGTCCGTCAAACGTCGTCGTCGTATCGCCGTTTTGTGTGTGAGCAATCGTAGCCACCTGCCCCGGCGCTTTGGCGTAGATTTCAAACGGCACTTTCGCGTGATAGGTGTCATAGCCTTCATACGTGCCTTTGCCGGCGAGGCTCGTCAAGCCGGCGAGTTTCTGAGAGCCGCCCGCGGCCTGAATGTATTTATCCAAAATCTCATCCGCCGTCGGACTCTTCGGCGCGTCAGGAACGATTTCGACTAAATTGGGGTCCTCGGTTGGAAGGCCGTATTGATCGGCGAGACTGGGAATTACTCGAGGCGCCTGGGCTCCGCGATGGCACGAGTAGCAAGTCAATGCGCGGCGGCCGCCAAACTTTGTTTTATTGATGTCGTCCACCATCAGCATCATGGATCGAGCCGTGCGCTTGCGAGGAACGTCATCCGCGAAGCGATCCCAGTTCTCTAAACTTTCCGGAACGTGGCAATACACACAATTCAGTCCGAGCGATGCAGCGAAGAATCCCATCGTGTCCATGAATTGATTGACGGGAATTCCTTTGAGGATTTGCACATTCTTAAAGACCTCTTCGGCCATGAGCGGTTTCTGTGCCGTTTGCTGTGCGATTCTTTGGGCCAGAGCCTGGGCTTGCTGTACTGTCTGCGGTCGCGTCTGTTGTGCGCTTGCTGCCACGCACACGACTGCTGCGATGACTCCAACGATGATTCGGGTCGCGAGATTCATGTCTGTTTTTCTTTACCGGACCACGCCACCCGCAGGATCGCGGACTCGCTTATTAAATTGGTCGACCTCATCAGCAGGTGCGCAGATGTCTTCCAACAGGCCGGACCATCCTTCGATGGACTTAATCGTCCCTTTTTCGAGTTTCCGGAACTTCTTCGTTTGGCTCTTCCACGGAGCGGAGTAAATCTTGGGGTCCGTGATGGTCATGTCCAGTTCGACAACGTCGTATGCGGTCCGGCGATACCGCTCTTCGAGGACCATGTCTACGCTGTGCGGATAACCAAAGTGATCGACCCAGGTTCTTTCATCGACACCGGTTGTCGTTACGACAAACGTGTCGCCGTCCCAACGACCAGCCGAATATCCCCACCATCGCGGGAGATCAGGATCCATAAGAGGCTTACGTCCATCGGTCCAGATCGTACGAAGGCCGTAGCCCCACTCGAAATGCTGATACAGCCTGTCAGGAAGAACAACGAACTCCACAGGATCGGGATAGATCAAAGCCCTTGAAGGCCCCATGGGATTGCAGTACTGATAAGGATCCGTACCGTTGGCAGGCGGTACGGCTCTGCGTCGCCCGATGTGCTCTTCCGGATGTGCGGCAGCATCGGGGGTGCCCAGATTCCTGCCGTAGGAAGGCTTGTTCGCGTCGAACATCTTCTGACCGAGAGGAGTGAAAGACGGCACGTCGTTCCCGAAGCCGCGATCTCCACAGTCGCGGCATGTGCCACCGCCACCGTATCCTCCAGGACTTCCGTTTCGAGTCCAGAAGCCTGAAAGGTCATGCTTATCGAACGGCTTTTCCGCATTCTTTGGATCGGCGGCGGGAATTCCGCGTTGTCCGCCCTGTGCAAAAAGAGCAGCCGACAATAGAACGCTGCCATAAAGAAAAACGCCTGCGTGAATCCATCTGGCTTTCATCGCGGTACTCCCGCGCCACTCGGCGCCGGCGCCCCACCACGAGGAGCTTCGCCCGGTCCGCCGCCTGCAACGCCCATGACCACTTCGCCCTTTTCATTCAGAAGGGTGAGAATTGCGCCGACCGGCGTGCCTGCTCTGGAAGGCGCTAGAGTAATGGTGATTTTTGCACCGAAGGGCAGCGCGTCCGTCGAGCGCTTCCTGCCCCATCCGCCTTGGATCAACTGCGCAGGATTCGGATAAAATTCACCACTCCAGTGCACCACTGTTCCCTTTTCATCGGTCACGTCAAAATAGAGTTGCGGATGGGGATTGGCGTAGCGAAATTCCGTCACCGTTCCTTTTAAAGTAACGGGATTGGATGCGTCATATGAGACGCCCGTACCGTGATGAGCGAATGCCGACATGCTTATCACCAGACCGGCGATCAAAAGAAGAAAGCAAAACGTTCTCATTCCAGATGCTCCTTTCACTCGCTGCTCTTCACTAATTTCTTGTCCGCGCGAGCTGCCTGCACGCGTTAATCTGCATGCAATATAACGCCGACGGTACGAATCGGCATGCAATTATTCAAAAACCTTTGACCTAATTGTTGTGCGACGCATAATATCATCGCACTTTGGCATACAGTCCAGATAAATTGCATGCTGAAAGCATGTAACGGTGGGCGGTCATAGACTGCCCTACAGCTTTTGAGCGGAGATCATCCATGAGTCGTTCATTGCTCGTGTGCGTTCTACTTTTACCGGCAACTCTGAACGGTCAAGCTCAGGGTCGTGGCGCCGGACGTGGCGGACCGCCTCCTACTGCCAAGGCCGCAGCCGCTTTTGATATGACGGGTTATTGGGTTTCCGTTGTTACCGAGGACTGGCGCTGGCGAATGTTCCCGAACAAAGGAGATTACGGCGGAGTACCGCTTAATGCGGAGGCGCGTAAGATCGCCGACGCTTGGGATTCGGCGAAAGATGAAGCGGCAGGAGAACAATGCAAAGCATATGGCGCGCCGAACATCATGCGCATTCCCGGCCGGCTTCATATCACATGGCAGGATGACCAGACACTGAAGGTCGACACCGACGCCGGAAAACAAACGCGACTTTTTCATTTTGCTTCCACGCCGGCTGCCGGCGCGGACATGCAAGGTATCTCGAAAGCGGAATGGGAGCTGGCACGACCCGGCCTCGGATTTGCAATTGCCGGTGACCGCGGAGGACCACCGGGAGGTTCACTCAAAGTGTTGACGACGAACCTTCGGCCGGGCTACTTGCGGCGGAACGGCATTCCATACGGCAGCAATGTGAAATTGACTGAGTATTACGATCTCGTGAAACAACCCAACGGCGATACATATCTCGTTATCACGTCGACGGTCGAGGATCCAACATATCTGACTCAGCCCCTGATCACGGCTGTTCATTTCAAGAAACAGGCTGACGCTGCCGGCTGGAATCCCTCGTCGTGCGCGGTTCGATAGGAGCTCCGATGAGAATCATTACATTCGGTATTGCACTCTTTGTCCTCCTCGTATGCTCCACGAGTTTTCTCGGGCAGAATCCCGTGCCTGGTGCTGGAATCGGAAATCCTCTAGGTCCCATGGTCAGTGGGGTGGATCTCTCTGGATCTTACCGTTGGCTGAATCACCAGGATGCAGGGCTCTTTACTGCAGCCGGCGATATCGCCGATTGGGGCGGAATGCCTTTGAATGATGCCGCACGCCTTTACGGATTGTCCTGGTCCGCGTCCCGTCAGACGGTCAAGCAGCAGCAATGCATGGGCTATATTCCTCCATATACGTGGATGTCGCCGGGCAATCATCGTATATGGGAGGAGCGCGATCCGTTCACGCAGCGGCTCGTCGCGATCCATTACTGGGGGCAGATTGCTCAAGTCGACCGCACCATATATATGGATGGACGTCCACACCCACCGGCCTATGCACCGCACACATTTCCAGGTTTTTCGACGGGAAAGTTCGAAGGCAACACACTGACGGTCACTACAAGCCATATCAAGCGCGGTTGGTTTCGGGCCAACGGCGTTCCTCAAAGCGACGCCGCTACGGTCACAGAACATCTCATTCGGCATGGCGACACGGTTACGGTTTTCGCCGTCATCGACGATCCAGTGTATTTGACAGAGCCCCTGAGCAAGACGTCTCTGCTCGCGCGCCAGGCCATAGCTCCAGATGCGTGGCTATATGCATGCGATGATAGCGAACAAATTCTCGGCCGGAAGAATGACGACGTTCCAAGCCACTTGTTTGGGCAGAACCCATACTTTCGAGAGTACGCGGACAAAAACAAACTTCCGCTGTTAGGTGCTTTCGGCGGCCGCGAAACGATGTACCCGGAATTTCTTGCTGCCGTAAA
>DATFXZ010000199.1:0-2905 GCA_035315305.1 Terriglobia bacterium
CGACCAAACTTATCGCGCAGCCGCCGAATGCAGTCACCGAAATCCCATATCGGGACTTGCAACATGGACGGTAAGGGGTCAGAGCGAAAGCGGGCGAGTAAGGAAGCATTCTCGTTGTTGAGCTTTGCGAATATGAAGCTGAGCAATTCGCGTTCAAGTTGAATCACGTCTTCGGGTCCATCAATGAACCCGATTTCGAGATCCATCGAGTAATACTCGGTCAAATGACGGCTGGTCGCGTGCGGCTCGGCACGATAAACGTGACCGGTTTCGAAAACGCGCTCGAATCCCGCGACTCCATGCTCCTTATAAAACTGTGGGCTTTGGGCGAGGTATGCTACACGCTCAAAATAGCGAATCGCGAATAGGTTTGTGCCCCCTTCCGTACCGCCGCCAACGATCTTCGAGGAAATAATTTCGGTAAATTGATTAGCGGTCAAAAACTCACGAAAGTAGCGAAGGATCGCGGCCTGGATCCTAAAGATGTCCCCGATCCGTTCGTTACGTAGAGCGAGCGGACGATGGTCGAGCAGTATTTCCGGACTGACCGACGAGAGATCAGAGGCAGAGTGGAAAGGCAGCATCTCCTTTGCAGGATTCAGTACATTTAAACCCAGAATGTCCAATTCAAAGCCACGTTGCGCCCGCGTTTCCTCTCGAACCGAGCCATGAATTTCGATTGCATCCTCTTCTCGTAACCGAGACGAGCGAAGGGTGTCCGTTGAGCCGACGCACTGTACGATGCCAGTGCAGTCTTTCACCAAAACGAAGGTCGTTTTAGCGAGTTCACGAATGCGATGAATCCATCCGCGAATCTTTACTTCCTGGCCGACATGATTTTGTAAGGTTGAGATGAAAGACCTCGGAAGGTTGTGCATACCAATAGACCTCGACATGATCTACTGGAACCACGAGAGTGGCGGTGCCATCCAGCTTCCGCGGGCGCGGCACTTAATTCATGCTGTTTCGTAGCTGACGTTCTTCCTTACTGAGGTCTATCGACGTGATTCCCGGTTCAGGAAAACCTCTCAGAGGGGTCTTTCCTCGTCACAGAGTTATTTAACATTTCATCATGGAGTCCGAGAATTTCGGAGTGTTTTTCAGCGCTTCAAACGCGAACCGAGCAACTGGGCCCGCATCGCCGATTTCCCTGTAACCTTGTTTTCCCGCATCGGTTTTATTCCTATTATGATCACACCTTTCTGGGAGTCGGCACCGTTTGACGGATTCACTTGTTGTGATAAGCAAGGACGCGGCAAAGCAACTGTCGCCACAGTGGTGCCAACCGAAACCCGCGATCGGCCCTCTGTTAGTTTGACCCGCAATGTTAGCCAAGACCTTCCATCTCCCGGAGGATTTATCAGACTCGAGATGTACGCTCTGTGGTTGATCTGCCTGTTTTGGTCGCCCCTCTCAGCTGCGGCCCAAACGCCAACGGACTTGCGGGACCTAGGACAACGCGAGCATCTAGCCGGCCATTATGCTCAGGCCGAATCCTATTTTCGTACCGCTATGGGAGCGACAGATCTAGATGATGCCGACCGCGCGGGAATACTTTCCGACTTAGGCAAAGTGCTCCTGGATGAAGGGCGACTATCCGAGGCAGAAGACGCGTTTGCGAAGAGTTTAGCCATTGAGAAACGACTTGGACATGCAACCGCGGCAGTGCTCGGAAACTTAGGGGCCGTTTATTCCGTGGAACGGCGAGACGTTGAAGCTGTGGCGATACTCAATCGCGCATTGAAAGTCGCTCAAACGTCGCCAACATCATCGGAATCGACTGTAGAAATTCTCAACAGCTTAGGCGGGACGTATTTTCGACAAAGACGCTTCAAGAAAGCAGAGCAGTTGTTTCAGCAGGCACTTCAGACACTGGCCGGTACGAGCGCATTCGAGGACAATGCGGGTTCAATCTTGAATAATCTGGGAGTCGTGTACTGCGAGCAGCGAAAATATCTCCTTGCGGAAGAGTTCTTGACCAAGTCATTCAAGCTCGCGACAGCCCATTTAGGCCCTGCACACCCGACGCTGACGGATACGCTGAATAGCCTCGGTATCGTGTATGCAAATACCGGACGTTACGCGGATGCGGAAGCACAATTCCAACACGCTATCGCGATTCTCGGACAAAGCAGCGGAATCGAGTCCGATGTTCGAATGGCACGATCCCTTAAGGGACTTGCAGATACTTATATGAAGTCGGAGAGGAAACCGGAAGCCGCAATCGTGTTAGAAAGAGCCGTGGTTATCGCACGTCGGAACCTCAGACACCCGGAAATGGTCGACATCCTCGACGCGTACTCGCGCCTGTTAGTTCAGGCAGGAAAACAGCGCGAGGCAAAGGAGCTTCGTTCCGAGGCCGAACGGGCGCGCGTCGCCATGGCCATCACAGTGCGCGCCTATGATCAAAACTAGCGAGATTTCGGTTCTAAGAACGGAACGCGATAGGTAAATACTGGGACGACACGCCGTTCCCTATCGGCGCCGATCGCCCAAAAAAACCTGTGAGCTCCTGCTCGTATATGCCTTGACACGTATATGCTCCGTAGAGTATACGAGAAGGCGTGGAATCTGTATTCGAAATCATTGCGGAGCCGAACCGCCGCGCGATATTGAGCCTCCTGGTTTCATCCGAGCAGTCGGTGGGAGAGATCGAGCGTCAGCTCGATATGCCGCAGCCGACCGTGTCGAAGCACCTCCGCGTGCTGCGCGAGGCCGGTTTCGTGGAGGCCACGGTGGACGCACAACGCCGTCTTTACCGGCTCAAGCCGGAACCGCTGCAGGAGGTCGATGCCTGGCTGGCGCCGTTCCGCCAGTTCTGGTCGGCTCACGTGGACGCGCTCGAGCGCCATCTCGACCGCATGCACCCAAAAACCCCGACAAAAAAGAAGACAAGGAGAAGAAG
>DATFXZ010000200.1:0-4117 GCA_035315305.1 Terriglobia bacterium
CGTCGGATCGGGATTGAACGGGTTGTTTGCGGAATTATCGTGATGTGCGACAACGACCATCCGAGTACGTTTCGGAACGCGGATGGGTTCATCCAATTCATATCCGAGCTGCCAATTGAAGTTAAACTTCGCGTTGAGGACGGTCTCCGTGCGCCCGTTGGGAAAGATGAGTTCAAAACTCATGTCCTTACCCCGGAGATGCATGTGGGGCATGAACCACACTAATTGCGCGTCCTGACCAAATTCCAACTCGCCGCGACTTTCCCAATTTGCTTCGCCGGCGGGAATGGGCGTCTTCGCGTTTGCAACTGATTTTGGGGCGAGCATTATGAATTTTCGTTCTGGTGGAGTTGTCGCGACGGCGAACCCAATCCTCGTCTGATCTGCGACTGCTCTGCCGTTTGGCGTGTAATGCACTTCAATGCGTAGATTGCCGCCGCCTTTAATCAGTTTGCCGGATTTTTCATAACGAAAATCGGTAACAGGACTCCCGGGCACATAAACAGCCTCCAATATCGCAAAGTTTTTGGGCGGCTTCACTTGAGGAGCGCGTGGATTACCTATCGTAGCCGGAGTCTCCAAAAACGCTTCCGACGCGGATGGGACACATTCCGGAGCCACCGCGCCCCATGAAAATGCCGGCCCTGACGTTTCCTCGGGAACCTGTACCATCACGTGGTGCACCACTGATGGTTCACCCGGATGTATCTCAATCGAATTCACCCACGTGTCCTGCTTGAACGGGTTCGGTACAACAAAAGATTTGATCTCACCGGAGCCTTTGGCTGGAACGTTGTGAGGTTCCGGAATCGAAATGACGACGTCAGGTTTTATGCGCCACCCATCCGGCCAATTCGCCGCCGCTGACTCGTCTCGTACATCCCCTTCTGGCGCTCCATTATCGGCCCAGGCTGCCAGAGTCTTGATGTCGGACTCGGTCAGTCTGGGCGCATTCCGAAAGTAGCCGTACTTGGCATCAGCAAACCACGGAGGCATTTGTTTGCTCAAGACCGCCGCCTTGATCGCTTTTGCCCACGGGCGCGTGCTTTCGTAGGTGAGGAAAGACATGGGAGCAACTTCACCCGTCCGGTGACAGACTTGACAGTTCTTTTGAAGTATTGGAAGCACATCCTTATTAAAGGAGACCAAATCCGTTTGGGGAGAAACGGTAGAAGAAACCTGCGCGGCCAGCGATGTTACGCTCATCAAAACGATAACCGAAAGGAATCGGGTCATAAGGGACTCCTGGGTTGGGTTTGGTTTTTCGGAACGTGAGCGATTTAGACTGGGACCCTTTCAACTGGTGAGCACCTGCCGTTTTGTCGGTTAACCAGCCATCGCTTCAATGCGCTCCCACTCGTCATCGGTGACCGGCATCACCGACAGACGCGATATCCGGACCAGCGGGAATGATGCGAATGCTTTATCAGCCTTCACGGCTGCGAGCGTTACGGGTGACTTCAGTTTGTTCAGTGGCACGATGTCGATGGCGTACAGCTTCCCGGCCTTGTCTGCCGGATCAGGATATGGTGCGCCGGCAGCCTTCGCGACACCCACCACCGCCTTCACGTCTCCCGTGTGATAAAAGAAAATGCGGTCGCCCTTGCGCATCGATTGAAGGTGTTTTTGTGCAAGCGGATTTCGGACGCCGGTCCAGGCCGTGCGACCATCGCGTATGAGGTCATCGAAGCTGTAATGTGTCGGCTCTTCTTTAACCAGCCAGTTCATGGTTGATCCTAAGCACCTCCGAGAAGCTTCGTTAAAGGTCTGATGCTAGCCATGGTCTCCAGCTTACCCACATAACCCAGCGCGCGCTCGCTCGATGTTTCACTGAGCACGCCTCGCACGCAAGCCCGAAACTTCGCGACGAGTTCATCGTGAGTCATCGGGACCTGGGGGCTTCCTTTAGGGAACTTTTCATGAAGCGTTTGGGGCTGCCCGTTTTTGACTTTAATGGTAACCGTTGCGGGCCGGCTTCCATCTGAACCGGATTGAAGCTTGGGATCGACTTTCATCTCCACCTTGTCCAGTAGTTGTAAGACGTCTTTATTGCGGACCGCGTCGTCCGTGAACGTCTCTAGCGTAACTTTTCCGTCGGTCAGCGCTCGCGCGATCAGATACGGCATGGAGAATTTTCCTTCCAGCCCGGTCCTGGGAACACGAAACGCAAGCGGCGCGGCTGTATCGGCCGGCACTTCCACATCGACGTGCTCGACGAGTTCGGGAGTGATTTGATGTTCATTGCGAAGCCGGATGCTTGCGTAGATCGCAGTGTGCGTGAGTCCGCCGCATGGATAAGGTTTGAACCGCACGCCGTAGTTCTCCATTGCATACATTCGTCCGAGAGCCTCAATTGGCGCACGATCAGGCTTTCCGCCGGGATAGTAGGAATCGAAAAATCCGTTTCTGACTTCCAGAGTTTGAGGATTGGCTGTGAAGCCGGATTTGGCGAGCCGCGCGGACAATACACCGTTGCGCGCTGCCTGCCCGACATGCAGCGGTTTGGTCATCGTGCCGAAATTCGAAGTAACTCCGCTGGCCATCGAAGCCGCCATCGCGAGGGCCATTTCAATTTCGGACTCCTTCAGCCCAAGAAGCTTTGCGCACGCTGCCGAGGCGCCAAATGATCCTATCGTTCCGTTCGCGTGCCAACCTCCGCCACCGGCGCCCTGCACCGCGAAGATCAGAGCAGCCGCGACTTCAAAACCGGCGATATACGCTTCGAGGATTTGCTTGCCACTGACTGCGAGCGATTCGCCAAGCGAGAAGACAGCCGGAATAATGGGCGCCGTCGGTTGTCCACCAACTACAAAGCTGTGGTCAAAGTCGTGTGCGTGCGCGGCAGTCCCATTCACGAACGCTGCTTGCACAACCGACGATTTGAAGCGCTGCCCGTAGATGGTCGCCTCTTCTTTTGCTGCTTCATCGCGAGCCAGCCTGCCTGTGATCTGAGCGCTTTCTTCCCTGGCGCCGGCCACTGCTACGCCCAAACAATCCATGACGGCGATCTTTGCCGACTCCAAAACCGTTGGCGGTATGGTGTCGTATCGCATCGTGGCTATGAACCTGGAAAGGTTTGATATTAATGACGAGCCCCCCTGATCCGCTGGAAGTCTCGCTTGAGAATTTACATAAGGGCTGCCCAGCATACCTAACGCGGCCAGGCCACCTACTGTATATTTTCCAGTCGCATCGAAAAATTTCCGACGGCTGATCGCGGCGTCCGTGGGTTTTATTACCTTCATGGCTCGCTCCTCTTGGTGTGTCCGGTGCTTCGTGGACAATAATACTGGGAGATTTAAAGGCTGATGGCCACCAAAAATAAAATCGAAGATGAAACCGATGAATTGTTCAAGTTACCGCTGACGGAGTTCACCGTCGCGCGCAATGCCCTGGCTGCGAGGTTGAAGAAAGCGGGAAACCGCGATGAGGCAGAACGGGTGAAAGCGCTATCCAAGCCAACGCTCTCGGCGTGGGCCGTGAATCAACTCTATTGGACGCATGGCGACGCATTCAAGGAGCTCATTGCGGCAGGTAAGCGCTTTGGCAAAGCTGACGATATGCGCGAGGTGCTCAATGCGAGGCGCGAGGCAATCTCCGCTTTGACACGTCATGCGGCCGACCTGCTACGCGATGCCGGTCACAATCCAACGCCCGACATCATTCGTCGCATCACAACGACGCTCGAGGCGTTATCCGCATCCTCGTCAGTTTCCGATCCGCCGATTCCGGGACGGCTTACCGCCGACGTCGATCCGCCGGGATTTGAGTCGCTCGCCGCGCTGATGCCCAGCGTTGGACGACCGGCGCGTCCGGACGAGTCGACGCGGGTCGTGCCCTTCCAGTCGTCGAGCGCGGCGTTAGAGGCTGCGGAGGAAGCACTGCGCGAGGCGCAGACCATCGCATACCATGCCGCTGCAGCACTCGAAAAGGCTACCGACCACGCCAATGAGGCCGAAAAGCAGCGGCAGGATGCCGAAGGGCGTTTCAAGCGTGCAACAGTTGCGGCAGAGGAAGCGCGACGGCAAATGCACAATTTGGCTGACGAAGCGAAAAAAGCAGCAGAGGCATTGGAGAATGCAGAGCGCCAGGTCGAAAAAGCACGGAAAAAAATCAG
>DATFXZ010000201.1:0-3221 GCA_035315305.1 Terriglobia bacterium
ATACTTTCGCGGACGACCGTTGTCCGCCTCTTCCACGCGGGATGCGATCAGGCCCTTTGCCTGAAGGTTGTAAAGAAGGGGATACAGCGTGCTCTGCCCCATCGCAAGGACGCCGCCGCTCTGATCGTCCAGAAGCTGCACCAGTTCGTAGCCGTACTTCTCGCCGCCTGCGAGCAACATCAGGACTGCCGCCGGCCCGGCTCCCCGCATCAATTCTGTTTCGATCCGCATAGCTTCACCTCGATTCTCTGTTGCCAGCATATACTATGCGACACATACTATGCAACACGAGCACGCCTGCCACGAGTGTTATCGCAGCTTAGGCCCCCAAGAACGCCGCAGAGTTTACCGATCGGTTTAATGCCCGAGAGGCTTATAGGAAGTCACAGCGGCACCGTTCAGTTGACGTAAAGTCGGTATACCGGACAAGTGCAAGAAGCCCTATAGTCTGAACTCCATAACCAGTCAGAGCGGCCCCAGTCTTCCTTGCCTCTTCATCCTAACGCGTCGATAATCCGGCACGACAGGAGGTTGCTTATGCTCAGGCGAACTGGAACCGCTCTGGCCGCTATCGCTCTTCTAGTGCCATTGACAGTCGTGGCACAGAAGGGCGGGCGGTCATCCTCCCATTCCTCGCGATCATCGTCTACCAAGACAACGAAGGCATCCGTTCCGAAGAAATCATCGGTTGCCAAACGGAGCAGCAACGGAAGAATCAAGCGCAGTTCGTCTGCACGAGCCGACTTCATGAGGCGCACGGGTTATCCGAGAGGGCGGAAGGGCTACGTCGTTGATCACATCGTGCCGCTCGAATGTGGCGGTGCAGGTACTCCCTCGAACATGCATTGGCAAACGGTTCAGGAAGCCAAGATTAAGGATCGAAGCGAAAGAAATTGTCGGCGGGAATGACATCGAGGACGTGAAGGGGAATGCAGGACCTGTCACGAGAAATTCACTATTTCGAGATAAATCTTATCGGGCTTTAAAGGTATATCTCGCTCGGAGATATTTTGCTCCATCCATCGTCCATCCCCGCAGATCAATTCCCTGCGGGGTATTTTTTTACATAAAGTAAAGTCGACTTTACCAAGGAGGGTGGGTGCCGCGAAGAAAGAAACCGGCCCGACTTCCGAAGCTGAAACAGAAGAAGGCGACACTCTCTTCCCCCGTTATCAGCCCGGACGACATAATCACTTGCACTGCACTTGTCGGGGACTGGACAATCACCGCGACCTGCAAACGATCCGAGAGTGAACAGTGCATGACGGAACTTCAGGAGCAATCAAGTGGCATGAAGGAGTGCACCGCATGTCGCGACTTCTTCGACCCTACGCCTGAACAGCAAAACGTTGTCCTCATTAACACTGCAACCGTGCACGAAGCTGAGCGACTGATCGAATCCTGCGAGTGCTGCAATCCTGAGGGCGCGGAGATCCCTTTCGATAACATTCTCGACCGCGTTACCGGCTCAGATCCCAGCGTGACGGATTACATTCTCGAAGCACCGGCAAACTGCCCGAATTGCCGCTGTGAGATTCTGGAAAAGACCTTGATCGAAACGCGATGATGGTTCAACGCTGACTATGAAAACAGGAACCTTTAAGTACTTGGCGCTAATGGGAGTGGTGCTTTCGTCATGCAATCATCCCTCTGGTATTCAAGTAACCGAGGCGCGGATCGTACCCGCAGCACAGGCGAATATGCCCGCCGCTATCGCTTGCGTCGATTTCCAAAAGACCATGAAGAAGTATCGAAGGGATTGCTAACGAACAGAGAGCTTGAGCAGCGCATTGGATCGGTCTACGAACACGCCCGCCTTGCGACTCTGAATTCGGGTGCGGCGAAACCACCTGATGATTTTGGACCTAGTGCGGAGGAGATGCTGCGGTCGATAATCGAGAATAACCATAAATCGTTACTGTCGGCCGCTGACCGTTTTTCCAAAGCCTGTAAATCGCAATCTTTTTGAGTTCTCAATTACCAATAATGATGCCCGGAGGGCCAGAGCATATCGAAGGAGAATAAGTGTGATGCTCAATCCTTCGATGCTGCGAATATCTCGATCACGTGGAAAGTGACGGGCGATAGGGCCCAACATTATTTGTAGAAGAGAACACTCTTGTCCAAATTAGCGCTGCGATGTGAATCACGCCGTATATTGCGGATAACGTCTTCCGGCGTTATTTTTTGAACACCAGGAGGCACTCATGACGCTAGCTCTTCGCAGTGTGGCGGCTTTGTTCTTCATTTACACGATTGTTTCAACAGGTCTGGCAGAAACTCATCGGTTCGAGCCGAAGGTCTTCTACAACACCTTTTCGGGTGCGCACCCACCGGCGTTACGGATTAAACCAGGGGACCAAGTGAATACCTACACGATTGATGCGGGAGGCAGGGACGCAACCGGTGCGCAGCGTGGAAGGAATCCGAATCCACAAACGGGACCTTTTTATATCGAAGGTGCGGAGGCCGGCGACACGCTTGTCGTCCATCTGCTGCGCCTCGAGACGAACCGCAGCACAGGTTACTCGGGTTCGCTTCTAGCGCCGTACAGCGTCGATCCGGGTTTTCTGCGGACTGAAGCGTTGCGGGAGGCGAAGCAGTTGACGTGGCAGATCGATAAGCAGAAAGGCGTCGCGACTCTAGAGTCCAGTGAGTACAAAGGACCCCGCCTCGAGCTGCCTCTGCGTCCGATGCTCGGCTGCATCGGGACGGCTCCGGCCAACAATGCCGCGATTCCGACGTCGTATCCCGACAACTTCGGCGGCAACATGGATTACAACGGAATGGGGGCGGGTGTTACCGTCATGCTGCCGGTGTTTGAACCTGGCGCGCTCCTGTTCCTGGGCGACGGACATGCGCGCCAGGGAGACGGCGAAGTCACGGGCGGCGCGATCGAGACGTCGCTCGACGTAGACTTTTCAGTCGACCTCATCAAGAAGAAGCACATCAACTGGCCGCGCCTGGAAAATACCGACTTCATTATGGTGCTGGGCAGTTCCCGTGCGATCAACGAAGCGATGCAGCACGCGACAACAGAATTGATGCGGTGGCTGATGGCCGACTACGGATTCGATGAGCGCGGCGCCAGCCTGTTGCTGGGTCAGGCAATGGAGTTTGAGATTTCGAACGTGGTGGATCCGGAATTTACGATTGTCGCCAAAATGCGAAAGCGATTTCTCGGGCAGCGGTGAGCGCGTCTCAACGCCATCGGATATCGA
>DATFXZ010000202.1:0-3453 GCA_035315305.1 Terriglobia bacterium
CCGTGCGGTCGCCAATGAGCGCAAGCGTCTGGCAGATTGCAGTCGAACCCGGTCAGCGAGTGGGCGCAGGAGAAAGGATTGTCATTCTAGAAGCCATGAAGATGGAGTTCGTCGTTGTGGCGCCGGCAGACGGCGTCGTGGAGGTCGTGCATTGCAGGCGAGGCGGCATGGTCATGGCTGGGCAGATGCTCGCTACGGTCCGGGTGGAATGATGATCGCGGAAATCTTTAAGCGAATTCGAGACGAAGGTCAACATCCAGTATGGATCTCGCTTAGCGATGAACGAACGGCAGTAGCAAACGCCGAGAGCATCGATCCTGCACTGCCGCTGGCCGGCATGCCTTTCGCTGTGAAGGACAACTTCGATGTTGCCGGGATGCCGACCACGGCCGGGTGTCCACCATTTGCTTACGTACCAGAGCGCACCGCCCCAGTCGTTCAGCGACTTCTCGACGCCGGAGCCATTTTGATCGGAAAGACGAACATGGATCAGTTCGCAACCGGCCTTGTCGGAACACGCTCGCCTTACGGCGCATGCTCGAGCGTTTACGATTCGCGATACATCTCGGGCGGATCGAGTTCGGGGTCCGCGGTGGCTGTCGCGAAGTCTTTGTGCGCGTTTTCACTTGGCACAGACACAGCAGGCTCCGGCCGCGTACCCGCGGCATTCAACAATCTCATCGGACTCAAACCCACTCGTGGGTTGTTGAGCACAACAGGTGTTGTTCCCGCTTGCCGTTCTCTCGATTGTGTTTCGATTTTTGCGAGGACTGTAGTGGAGGCCAGAACCGTGTGGGATGTCGCCCGCGGCTTCGATGCGAAGGATCCATATTCGCGAATTCTTCCCGCGAGTGCCTGCGCTGCGCCGTGGCTAAGTGGATCGTTTCGATTTGGCGTGCCGGACGATGCGCAATTGAAATTCTTTGGTGATGAAGAGACGCCGCGACTATATCGGCAAGCTGCAGAGCGACTCGAATGCCTCGGGGGCATTCGAACGACGATTGACTTTACGGTTTTCAGAGAAGCTGCGGAACTTCTGTATTCCGGCCCCTGGGTCGCGGAACGCTTCGCGGCAGTCGGGGAGTTTCTTAGTCATACGAATGACGGCGTCAATGAAGTGGTGAAGAATATTATCCTCGGCGGTGCCAAGTACTCAGCAGTCGACGCCTTTCGAAGCATGTATCGGCTGGAAACATTGAAGCAGCGGGCGGCGGAGTTATGGGCAGACATCGATGTGCTACTGCTGCCGACGGCAGGAACGATCTACACGCACGAGGCCGTCGCGGCGGATCCTGTTCGATTGAATTCGAATCTCGGTTTCTACACGAATTTTGTCAATTTGACGGATCTCGCGGCAGTAGCGGTACCGGCCGGGTTTCGGTCCGATGGATTGCCATTCGGTGTCTCGATCATAGGGCCGGCATTTTCCGATCAAGCGTTGCTTGTACTGGCCGAACGATATGGCGGCGGGTCAGCGGTCGATGATCTTGCTCCGGGATGTGTTCTTCTCGCCGTCGTCGGAGCACATCTGAGTGGGCAGCCACTGAATCACGCTCTGACCGACCGAGGCGCGCGTCTCGTGAAGACATGTCGGACGGCAGAGAACTATCGGCTCTATGCTCTGAGCAGCATGTGTCCCGCAAAGCCCGGTCTCATTTGTGATCCCAAATTCAATGGTTGGGGAGTTGAAGTCGAAATTTGGAATATGCCGCTGAAGGAATTCGGCAGTTTCGTAGCGGAAATCCCGCCACCACTCGGAATCGGAACGATTCGTCTGGAAGATGGCTCACTCATGAAAGGATTCATCTGCGAGACTGCCGGACTGGACGGGGCGGAAGAAATCACGCGGTTTGGCGGCTGGCGTAATTACCTGAGTTGGAGAGAAATAAAAAATTTGAAATTGGACGAATCCTGCATCTCAAATCCGAAATCCGAAATGTGAGATTGGACGAGAAGACTCGAGGCTCGGACAGTTCGATTTGATATTTCGGATTTCGGATTTGAGATGCAGGATTCGTCCAATTTCGAATTTTCACCGATCCGAAGCGTCAGAACCCGTTGAGAGTCCGGCGACGGAGGGCGCTCCCATGCGGCCAACGCTCCAAGGATCAAATTCAAACCTTGGGTCTTTCAAATCCCAGGCCGAGAAGACGGCCTTCGCAACACCCGTATCATGGTGCTCCGCAGTTCGGCCGACGATGTGGTAAATCTCGTGGGCAATCACGCGCCCCAAAGCTCGCCCAACCATGGCTGATTCCATTTGCGAACCCAACAACTGGACTACACGAGTGCAGTCGACACGGAAGAACGGAAGAATGTGACCATCGGTAATCGAGGTATCGGCTAATTTTTCCGTGACCGGGTTTGACGTCGTCACGGACGGCGAACACGATCCTTCAAACGAAGCCACCGCAATCAATTCGAAATCCTCGGTGGTTTTGCGATCGTGAATGTCTTTCCAGAAAACCTCGATGCCGGCCGGGGCCAGCAACCGCTGCAGTTCAGCCCGCATAGCAGATCTCGATTCTGCGTCAAGGCCCTGAGCGGATCCCGCGTACAATGCAAGCGTGCGTGTTTCAGCCTGTGAACAGACCGAAACGAACAAGAGGAGCGCCATTGCTCTCAGCGTCAGCGACATGGTGACTCTGACGCCGGATTATATCGGGCCGGCTTCTCATACGCCCATTAAATTTCTCAATACAATTTTGTCGGATCACTCGGATTTGAGATGCAGGACTCGTCCGATTTCAAAATTCCTCCACCGCCTCCGGTACTTCCGCAACGACAGGCTCGCTACTCCGGCAGATGGCATAAAACGTAATTGCGCTCAACATCGGAGGAATAAGCGTATCGAGACCCGCCCAGGCAGGCGGTGTAACGAAGTGCGCAACAAGTCGTGTGGCCGTGCCGACGACGATCGAACCAACGGCTCCTCGGGCGTTCGCCTTCTGCCAGTAAATGCCCGCGAACAACGGCACGACGCACCCGGCAAACACGATATCGAATGCAACAACCAGCAGAATGCCCGGCTCAGGACGCAACCACGCGAAGATCATGGCAGCCGCAGCAGTGGGTATTGCTAAAACGCGCGACAACGTAAGCATTTTCGAATCGTTGACCTCGATTTTTCGGTAACGTTGGAAAACATTTCGAGCCATGACAACGGCTATCACCAGCATTGCGCCATTTGCGGTGGACATTGACGCACCCAGAACACCGATGAACACCATCATGCCCATCCAATAAGGAAGAACGTTGATTCCCAATGTCGGAAGGACCATTCGCGGGTCACCTACATTCGGTACCGAGGAGATGCTCGCAATGCCAAGCACTGTCGCACACAGCCCAATGAACAATGTCACTGCTCCCGCGTAATAGCAGCCATTGCGCGCTGTTTCGGGACTCTTAGCTGCGAAGACACGCTCCATGAAGTCCAGTGCCATTGCGTTGCCG
>DATFXZ010000203.1:0-9830 GCA_035315305.1 Terriglobia bacterium
AATTCACGCGCCACAAATTCCATCTTGTCGCAAATGAAAGAAACACTCGACGAGATCACTTTGAAGCCCGAGAAAGGCCGGCGGAAGGACCTGCGAAGGATTGAACAGGCCGTCCGTTCTATGAAAAAGATCGCGCTCTCATACAAAAGAAGCGAGTAATGGAAATCTACGTTCTCCGTCATGGTATTGCCGTCAACAGAGGAACGCCCGGCTATAAGAAAGACAGTGACCGGCCGCTGACCCCCGAGGGCGAAGAAAAACTACATCAGATCGCCAAAGCCATGCTGGCGATGGAACTCAAATTCGATCTGATCCTTTCCAGTCCTTACTTGCGCTCGAAGCAAACTGCCCAACTCGTCGCAGCAGAACTCGACGAAGAAATAACGCTAACCGACTTACTCACGCCTGATGGCAATCCACTCGAACTCATCCGAGAACTGAACGACGAAAAACCTCAAAGCGTCTTGCTGGTTGGCCACGAACCGTACTTGAGCGGGCTGATTTCCGTTCTGGTGACCGGCGAGAGCAAAGCCGCCATCGAATTGAAAAAAGGCGGGCTGTGTAAATTGTCCGCTGATCGGGTTGCCTTCGGACAGTGCGCAACTTTGAACTGGTTGCTCACCCCCAAACAAATGCGGCTGATGGTGTAGAGTTTTGAGTTATGAGTCGTCTACTCATAACTCATAACTGACACCAACTTTTAACTTTCCGTTTACTCCTTCTTAAACCCCTATTCGCAAACTGCACCGTCGTCCATGACTGGACTCACCTCATTAACCCTCAATGAAGAAAGGAAGACGCGAATGTTTAGCAGATGCAAAACGATTAAGCAGTTGTTGCTGGTCGCCGTGGTTTTGGAAATGTCCGGCGTTGTCGCGTGGGCGCAAGATATCGATTTCGGGTTGCACGTGCAGCAATTGTTGAGTGTTTACTCGGACCCGTTGTTCGGCATCAAGCAGCCTTTGGATCAGAGCGCGCTGGGACCTTATAACGGTTTGGATAATACTTTGTCCGTGATTGTGGCAAAGGGACTCAAAGTCTCAAATGTTTCCAGTGCAGCGAATCCGCTGCACGATATGATCGCTTTGTGGCCGAACGACCACAGCCCAACTCACCTGATCGTTGCCGTGGAAACGTCTCGGAATACAGATGGCTCCAATGCCTCGGTGCAGGTCATCGATCTCAACGGCAATCCGAATTCGAATGCCAGAACGATTTTGGAAGGTTTGACAGGGGGGGATCCTATCAAGCGGACTCCGTGGGGGACCATCGTTGTCGGCGAGGAAGATACCACTGGCGGTCTCTATGAGATTTTTGATCCTCTAGGAATCGGTACTGCTATTCGCGTGACGGACCGTGCTGCCGGCACTACCACAGAAGGGGCGAATCCTACGCATGTGTTTAAGCGGAAGGCCGTCGGCGCTCTGGCGTTTGAAGGCATTGCTATCACCGTCGACGGAACGATGTACTACGGCGATGAATTGAGGCCTGGCAACGGCAATGCGGGAGGCGCAATTTATAAGTACGTTCCGGCTACGCCATATGCAGGCAGCGGTGCGATCACTCCAGCGAGCTCTCCTTTAGCACTTGGAAAGATTTACGGAATGCGGTTGGGCACAAACAGCAACAACACCGACTATGGCCAGGGAACCGAAATTGGAAAGGGTGTCTGGGTTTTGATCGACGCGCCGCTTCCGGACGGAAACGGTAACATTGCACTCCGGACTGCGCAAACCAGCTTGAAGCTTACGGGATACTACAGGCCGGAAGACATGGATCTCGATGAGGAAGCGGCAGCAGATGGCATTACGAGAATGTGTTTTACAGCCACAGGACGCATGACGAACGGCGGCAACAGCGTCGTCGAAGGGGCCGCCACTTATGGAGAGGTACTTTGCCTGGTGGATGAAGTAAAAGCGGGCGCCCTTACGGGAAAAGCTCCTTTTATAACGCGGTTCTTCGCGGGCGGTCCCGATGCGAACTACTTCGACAATCTGGACTTCCAGCCAGGTACCGGACGTCTGGTTGTTCTCGAAGATGGGGAAGTCGAGGTACAAACGGGAAGTGGAATCGAGCTGCGCGGCAACGATATCTGGATGCTTTTGCCGGATGGAGACGACAGGGACGTTCAGAGTGATGGTGCAATTCGCATTCTCTCTCTTACCGATACCGACGCTGAACCGACAGGATTTATTTTCGACGCCACTGGTGAAACCGCCTATGTCAACATCCAACACCGGAGCACAAATTTAGGCGCCACACTGAAAATTACAGGATTCAGCGTGTTCCCCTCTCTTGGTCACCGTAAGGATGGGCGGCGGTAGGCGCTGGCTATAGCCGGCGCGTCGCTAAAGCCGACGCCTACAGTGGCAGCCGTATCGTGAAAGTCGAACCGGATCCGATGCGGCTGCTAACCCCGATTGTTCCACCTTGGCTTTCAATAGCGTGTTTCACAATCGAGAGACCAAGTCCCGTCCCGCCGGAATCACGCGTCCTTGCTTTATCGACCCGATAGAACCGCTCGAAAATGCGTGGAAGCTCCTCAGATGGTATGCCGTAACCTGTGTCGATGACCGCGACCGAAAGTGTGCCGTTCTGGACTTCTGCCGAGACGCGAATCTCACCGCCCGGTTTGTTGTAGTTGATGGCGTTGTCGAAGAGATTTGACAACGCGGTGTAAAGCCGGGATCGGTCCGTCTGAATTTGTCTTTGAGGGCAATCCAGCGTGACGTGAAGATCTCGCTCGTGTATTGCGTTCTCTCGGGAGGCGACGAGTTCATCGATCATCGACCGCAAATTGATTGGATCCTTGCTGGACGGGACTTCAGTCTCCAACCGTGCGAGCGTCAGAAGATCCACCACCAACGTTTCCAGGTGCTGTGCATTACGCTGGATCGTATTCAAAAAATCAACCGCAATTGCGGGATCATCTTTGGCGCCCGATAAAAGCGTTTCCGTATAGCCTCGAATGGATGTCAACGGCGTTTTGAATTCATGCGAGACATTCGCGACAAAATCCCGGCGCATTCGTTCTGCGCGGCGGATTTCGGTGAGATCGTGAAAAACCACGACTGCCGAGTCCACGGCCCCGGCGGCGTTTGTGACCGGTGATACGTTGGCTTGCAAGATTCTATTGTTTCCGGTCGTGATCTCGAGCGTCTGCACTGGAGTGTCTGCAAGCACCGCTCGGACAGCATTCTCCAACTCCGGCCGTCGGAAAACCTCGAGGGGCGTCTTTCCGGTTAAATCGCGATCCGTGCCAAGGATTTTGCGAAGAGAGGTGTTGGTTAGCGTGATTCGTCCGCTGCTGTCTAGAACCATGACTCCCTGGCCCATAGCTTCCAGAATCAACTCGAGTTGCTGCTTGCCGTCGGACAATGCCTGCATTCGCGTACTGAGCGCCTGGGCCATCGTATTCAGAGATGTGCCGACCGCTGCGATCTCTTCATCACCTGTGATAGGAAGACGCTGATCGAGATTACCGGCGGCGAGTTTTCTCGACGCGACAGAGATTTCGTGCAGAGGTCTTGAAATGACGACGTGCACGCCGTAACTGAAGACGAAGGTTAAAAGGACACCGATGACGACAACCAGTACAAGCTGCGATGCACTTAGGAAAAAAGAAAGAAGGAAGGTAATCAAGACTATCAGGAGGAGACTCCAGACGATCAGGCGCGAATGAAGCCGCAGCGCCATGACTTACCCGGCCTCTGCCCGGTCTCCCATGCGATAACCAACTCCGCGTACCGTTTCCACGTGCACGCCATCATCACCTAGTTTTTCCCGCAGCCTGCGGACGTGCGTATCCAGCGTTCGCGAAGCTGCGTCACCGTGATACCCCCACACTTTATCCATCAACATTTCGCGCGTGAGGACGTTTCCTCGGGCTCGCATCAGTTCATGCAAGAGATCGAATTCTTTAGCGGTCAACATTATCGAGCGACCCCCGGCCACGACCTGACGGCGTTGTGGGAAGAGCCGGATCCGGCCGATGCGGAAGACGTCGCTTCGATCTTCGCCTATGCGACGGAAAATCGATTTCACACGCAGGACAAGCTCGCGTGGGCTGAACGGCTTCATCACATAATCGTCCGCGCCGACTTCGAATCCAACGACGCGATCGATCTCTTCGGTTCGAGCCGTAAGCATAATGACAGGAATGCGCCGGGAGTTATCGCGCTGGCGAAGAGATCGACAGACTTCCAGACCGTCGATGTCCGGGAGCATAACGTCGAGGATGATCAGATCGGGTGGATGTTTTTGGACGGTGTCGAGGGCTAATCGACCACTTACCGCGGTCGTTACTTGAAATCCAGCCTGGCTCAGGTTGTAACTGACGAGGCGCTGGATGTCGGGATCATCGTCCACGATCAAGACGCGTTCCATGCCGAATATCCTGGCCTCTCACCAAAAATATGACCATCTCCGCAATATTAGCGGAGTGATCGCCAACCCGCTCGAGATGCTTTGCGATGAAGATTAATTTGATCGCGCGCGAAATCGACCGCGTATCTTCCAACATATACGTCAGAAGCTCCCGGAAAATCTGTTCATAGAGGTCATCGACTATGTTGTCATTGGAAATGACCTTTTCGGCAAGCTCCGCATCCGAATTCACGAATGCATCGAGACTCTCCTTGAGAATCTTTTGCGCCGCATCTGCCATGATCGGCAAATCGACGAGGCGTTTCAGTTCCGGTTCCTGAATCAGCTCCCGGCCCCGTTCGGCGATGTTCACCGCAATGTCGCCGATGCGCTCGATGTCCTTCACAATTTTTAAAGCTGTCGCGATGAAACGCAGATCGCGGGCGACCGGTTGCTCGAGCGCGAGGATCTCGTAGCAGAGATCGTCAATTTCGATCTCGAGCTTGTCGATTTCATCGTCGCGGTCGATGACTTCTTCGGCGAGAGTGGGCCGCCGATCGACAAGCGCTTTAATCGAATCCGAGATCATTTGCTCTGCTTTATGGCTCATGAGCAGAAGTTTTTCCTTCAGCACCCGCAACTGCTGCTCATAGTGTTTACTGGTATGTTCGCGATCCGGCATATCGAAATCCTAGACTCTAGCCGCGGATAACGCGCATCCGGTTCATCCGCGCCATCTGCGGCTATACGTCTCTTGTGTATCTACTACTCATCCAAATCGTCCTGTGATGTAATCCTCCGTCTCTCGATTGGCGGGCGCAGTAAAAATCCGCTTCGTCTCGCTGAATTCGACCAACCGCCCAGTCAGGAAGAAACCGGTCTCGTCGGATATGCGAGCCGCCTGCTGCATATTGTGAGTCACGACAACGATTGTGTAATTCCGCTTCAGGTTGTAGATCAGCTCCTCAATCTTGGCAGTAGAGATCGGGTCGAGCGCCGATGCCGGCTCGTCCATGAGGAGGACTTCCGGTTCCACCGCCAAGGCTCGCGCTATACATAAACGTTGTTGTTGCCCACCGGATAGGGACATGGCGGAACGATGCAGTCGATCTTTTGCTTCTTCCCACAATGCTGCCGCGGTCAAGGTCTTCTCCACGATCTCGTCGAGCTGAAACCGTTTCTTGGCGAGGCCGTTCACGCGCACGCCATAGGCGACATTGTCATATATGGACATTGGAAAGGGATTCGATCTCTGAAAAATCATACCAACACGTCGCCGGAGATGAATCACGTCCATATTGTCGGAATAGATGTCCTGCCCATCCAGTTCGACCTTGCCTTGCAGTCGAGCGCCGGGAATAAGATCGTTCATGCGGTTCAGAGATCGTAGAAATGTGGATTTTCCGCAACCCGAGGGGCCTATTAATGCCGTAACGAATCGGCCCCGGATCTGCATGGAAACGTCGTGCAGCGCTTGATTGCTTCCGTAAAAAAAATTGGCGTGATTGACGTTGATCTTTACTGAGTCGGGCATTGTCCCTGGGGTTTTCTTGCGGCCTGCGGCAAAAACATGTGTGGATATGATACCCGAGAATGTTACAGGCGCGTGAACATCTTGGAAATAGGCTGATACTCCCTTTGCGAATAAAGTTCACAAAGTTGTTACGCATCGTCCATACGGACTTATGGCATTGATGAAGTATCGTGCTGAAAAAGGTTTTAATCGTTGAAGACGAAACAGATCTCGTAAAACTGCTGAAATACAACCTGGAGAAAGAGGGCTTCAAAGTCAATTATGCAACAGACGGAACGGTTGCGCTGGCGGAAGCTCGTCGAGACCCACCGGACCTCGTCATTCTGGACCTGATGCTGCCGGGACTAGACGGACTCGAGGTTTGCCGTCAACTGCGGCGCAACGAAAAATTTGTCCGAACGCCGGTTCTGATTCTGTCCGCTCGAAGCGAAGAGGCTGATCGTGTCGTGGGACTGGAGTTAGGCGCCGATGATTACGTCACAAAACCGTTTAGTACTCGTGAAGTCATTGCCCGCGTTCGCGCGCTTCTACGACGCAATGAACCTGCAGCGCCACCTCGCCTGAGAATCCATCGCGGCGACATCGTTATCGATCCCACGGCCCACAGCGTCTATGTCGCGGGACGGTCCGTTGAGTTGAGCGCGCTCGAGTTCCGCCTCCTTCACTATCTGGCTTCACACCCAGGGATGGTTTTCTCAAGAGACCAATTGCTCGATAACGTTTGGGGGAATGATCGTACTGTCACACCTCGCAGCGTAGATGTGTACATCCGCCGAATCCGCGAAAAGGTTGAACCGAAGCCCCAGGAACCCGCCTACGTTCAGACAATACATGGCGTCGGTTATCGCTTCGCCACGAACGGCGAAGAGTCGTGAAGTACAATTTTAGCTAAGCTTCTTTGGGAGGAAGTGTATGAAAAGAATCATACCGATAGTTGTCTTAACGCTGCTCTGTATCAGTTGCGCGGACAATGAGAGAACCAGCGCGGCCGCTCCACCAGGTCCGGCGGATCAAGTCCTAATCACTGGCGCAGGGGCAAGTTTTCCCTACCCGATCTATTCCAAATGGTTTGATCAATACCATCGGATGTTTCCTCAAATTAACATCAATTATCAATCGATTGGATCCGGCGGGGGAATTCGACAAGTCATGGAAGGCACGGTAGATTTTGGAGCGAGCGACGGCCCGATGACGGACGATCAGCTGAAGCAGGCCAAGATTAAGATCCTTCACTTTCCTACCGTGCTGGGCGCCGTCGTCCCTGTATACAACATTCCCGGCGTCACACAAGAAATCAACTTTACGCCTGAAGTCCTGGCAGGGATCTTTTTGGGCAAGATCACCAAATGGAGCGATCCTGAGCTTAAGAAAGCCAATCCAGCAGTAAACCTGCCGGATAAAAACATTGTTGTAATCCATCGCTCAGACGGGAGTGGAACGACGTATGTATGGGTGGACTATCTCTCGAAGATCAGTCCTGAATGGAAATCAAAAGTTGGCGTGAACACTTCTGTGAATTGGCCGGTCGGTCTTGGCGGAAAAAACAATGAGGGCGTCGCCGGGCTCGTTAAACAAACTCCGAATAGTCTTGGTTACGTCGAACTGATTTATGCCATTCAGAACAAAATGTCCTATGGCAAAGTCCGGAACAGCGAAGGCACTTTTGTTAAAGCCGACCTCGCAAGCGTAACCGCCGCGGCCGCGGCAACGGTGAAAACGATGCCGGCAGACTTCCGCGTATCCATCACGAATAGTCCGGGAAAGGATGCGTATCCGATTTCGAGTTTCACGTGGCTGCTGATTCCTTCTAAGATCCAGGATCAAACAAAAAAGAAAGTGATCAAAGACTTCTTGCAGTGGATGCTAACTGACGGACAGAACATGGTCGAGGCGCTTTCATACGCGAAACTGCCTAAAGAGGTCGTTGCAATGGAACAGAAGGCCCTGGCGAGCATCGAATAGTCATGGACAGTCCCAGCACCGTTGCTGGTCGTATGGGCGCGCGGAGTCGCGCCCGCGCATTCAGACAGCGCCTCCAGCACGGCGATCAGATTGCGCACCTCATCACGCTGATCTTTGCCGCGACAATCATCGTCATTACCGCGCTCTTATTCTATGAGCTGTACACCAGCGCCGCCCCGACGCGCGAAAAATTCGGCTGGCGTTTTCTGACGGGAACTACCTGGGATCCGGTGGCGTTGGATTTCGGCGCACTCCCGTTCATTTACGGAACACTCGTGACTTCAGCTCTTGCTCTGATTATTGGTGTTCCTTTGGGAGTAGGCGCTGCTATCTTTTTGGCCGAGCTTGCCCCTCTTCGCCTCTCGGCCGGTTTGGCGTTCATTATCGAATTGCTCGCTGCCGTGCCCAGCGTAATCTACGGTTTACTCGCGATCTTCACACTCGTACCGTTTTTGCGCGAGTATGTTACGCCCCTGCTTGGCGAGATTGTGGGGTTTATACCTCTGTTTCAGGGCGTGTCTTATGGTGTCAGTCTTCTTGCAGGTGGGTCAATTCTTGCCATCATGATTCTTCCCTTTATCATTTCCATCTCTCGTGAAGTATTGCTCGCCGTGCCCCGCGAGCAGCGAGAGGCGTCCCTAGCGCTCGGAGCGACGCGGTGGGAGACGGCCTGGAACGTTGTCGTTCCCTATGCTAAGGCCGGCATCATCGGGTCTATTTTTCTGGCACTCGCAAGAGCGCTGGGCGAAACGATGGCAGTCACGATGGTTATCGGTAATGATCCTCGTATCAATCTGTCATTGTTTGCTCCGGGATATTCAATCGCTGCGGTTATCGCAAACGAGTTTTCCGAAGCTACCAGCGGCATTCATATTTCAGCTCTTATCGAATTAGGATTCGTGCTCTTCTGCATCACGATTGTGGTGAACGCTGCGGCACGACTGCTGATCTTGACGACAAGACGAAAGGCTTCAGGCGCATGATCGCGCACAGGACCCGGCGGAAAGTCACAAACTTCGTAATGTTCACACTCACCGGCGTTTGCACTTTTGTCGCTGTCGCCGTGCTCTTTTTTATCCTCGGATACTTGTTGTGGCAAGGGGGACATGCGCTGAACTGGAATTTCTTTACCAAGCTGCCTGTACCGGTTGGCGAAACCGGTGGTGGGTTCGCGAACGCGATCATTGGTAGTGCGAAGCTCTTGTTGTTGGCCGCTGTAATCGGCATTCCAATTGGATTTCTTGGTGGCGTTTATTTGGCCGAATTCGGTGGGACGACGACTTCTTTTCTTGTCCGCTACACAACCGATCTTCTGAACGGCGTGCCGTCAATCGTTATCGGGATCTTCGCTTACGCCGTTGTTGTTGTTCCCATGGGACACTATTCAACCTTCGCGGGTGGAATTGCGTTGGGCGTGATGATGATTCCCGTGACAGTCCGCAGCACGGAGGAGTTTTTACGGGCCGTGCCAAATACGCTGCGTGAGGGCGCGCTCGCATTGGGCGCCACCAAGTGGAAGTCTGTCGCCACCGTCGTGGTGCCGGCAGCTTTGCCTGGCATTACAACGGGAATTCTGTTGGCCCTCGCGAGGGTTGCAGGTGAAACTGCGCCACTGATCTTCACCGCTTTTGGAAACGCGTTTTGGAGTCCTGGCTGGAACCAGCCCACCGAGTCACTACCTTATATGATCTGGAAATACGCAACGGGTCCCTACGAAGATTGGCACCAGCAGGCTTGGGCGGCAGGACTCGTACTCCTTTCGCTTGTGCTTGCTACAAACATTGCAGCCCGCTTCATCCTTCGTCGCCAGGTGGGGACAAGCCGCGGCTGAAGTTCCCGCTAGACGTCCCTTACGCTGTAACAAGCTTTTAACAATTCATTCATAAACGATTGAATGGCTCCGCATACTGTGAGGCCTTGATTTTGTCCGCCAATCTTTAAACACATCTTTTTAAGGGGCCTGGAGGCC
>DATFXZ010000204.1:0-7452 GCA_035315305.1 Terriglobia bacterium
CCATGATCGACCACGTCGACAAACGCTTCCCTCGCAGCGCTTCCCATGCGCATTTCGATGCGCCGGGCCCCGCCCGAGTATTTCATCGCGTTGCCGAGAAGGTTGAGAATCGCCTGCTCCAGCGCGTCCGCATCGGCGAGCAGCGTCGGCTCGGTGTCGTCGCTGGAGATCGTCAATGTGAAGCCGAGCTGCGACAGTGGATACTCCATAGTCTTTGCTGCCGATCGGACAACCTCGCCGAGGTATGTCGACTGCATGCGATAAGACTTGCGTCCTTGCTCGATTCTGGAAAGGTCGAGAACGCTTTCGACCAGACGCGTGAGGCGCTCGCTTTCACTCATGATTGTTTTCAAGTACTCCGAAGTTGTCTCCGGGGTATCCGCGCGCCCCATCAACAGCGTTTCCGCGTGGGCGCGGATCGACGTCAGCGGAGTCTTGAGTTCGTGAGAAACGCTTGCGACGAAATGCGACCGCATCGCCACCGTTTCCGCTTCACGATGCACGTCGCGCAGCAACAGATATCCCCCGAGAAGCACTATTCCCAGCACTACAAACAGAACAGAGCCGTAGAGGGTGAAGGGCATCCCCTGACGAACGGCGAATCGGCTGGCCGGCCATTCGGCCTGGAGGTCCAGGAAGCCATCTCCCAATGGAACGGCCCCGGGCGACCCGGCAAGTCGAAGCGTTACGCCTTCCGGAACGACTTTACGGGACGAAACGGCCATGACCACAGGCGCTGCAAACGATGTGGGCGAGACGATCGTGATCAACCACGGTTCATCTCCATAACCCATCCATGAAAGGTCTCCCGGGGCGGATCGAAACGCGCGTTGCAGTTTGCCGAGGTGGTCGTCCATGTTCTGCGCGAGTGCGGTGATCAGATCGATGTCATGGATTTCGGAAGAGAGCCGGCGGAGCGGCTCAACAGCGGCAGGACTCGAGATTTTGCGCAGCAGCGACTGCAGCATGTAGGCCTCATTAGGTGTGCGCCACTGCCGAATACTCGCTACGCGAACGATATAGTCTTGCGCCTCAGCATCATTGCTTTCTTTTGTGAGAAGGCGGTCCGCCGCATACAAAGCATGGGAAATTCCGTCATTGTCGGGAACTGCTCCGCAATCGTGCAATGTGGCGCGGTCTGCTCGATCCGCGTCGAGAGCCTCTCCTGCTCTCCGATAAGCACGGCCAAGCCACAAGAGTGCGGAACACTTTTCCGATGGAGTGTTTGCGATTTTCAACGCGCGGCGGTAGGCCGCTGCCGCACCAGCCGCATCGTTGCGCTGAAACTCCAGTGATTCGCCTTCGGACTGCATTTGCGCAAATTCCGCGGCCGGCGTCTGTGCGGTCCGGTTGTCTTCCCACGGCAGGACCATGCGGTCCTGCATCATTGGGGCGACAAAAACGATCGCGGATTCCGGAGGCAGCCGTCTGCCCGACTCGCCGATCAGGCGGTTCACCTCTTCCAACCGGACGGCTTGCAGACGAGCAGATAACTCCCGCCGCAGTTGGTCCAGCCCTTCACGCCGCGCCTCCGCCGACCGTCTTTCGGACAGTTCGTTTTCCTGCCGGACAACGCGGAATACCAGGAGAATCACGACGGCGCTGGGAACCACAATGGCTGAAATAAGTAGGAGGAGCCGGCGTTTCCGCCGGCGGGAATCCGCAGCACTCACGCGCAGCATTCTAGGTCGGCGCGACGTGAGGTTTTGTAATAAAAATGTAAGTTTGCACCTGCACGAAGAAACAGGGTCATTTTTCTCTCACAATGGCCGCAATGATTGCGGACCATCGCGGGTTCTGCGCGCTGCGTAAAATCTGCCGGGCACGGATAAGCGTATCGGTGGACCTCTGAGCGGGACTGACCGGCTTGCCGGATGCGTAAACCAGCAGGTTCTCGGTGATCGTTGTGCGAAATGCCTCGGGCCGTTGGAGCAGAACGTTCCTCAGTTCGACGATTCCATTGGTCGATGTGCCGTCCACGAATGCCCCCGATGTGTCCACAGGGCCGATTTGATCGTTCGTGCGCCATCGGCCGATAGGGTCGAAGTTCTCCAACGCATAACCGAGCGGGAAGAAATTCTGATGGCAATGCATGCAGGGTTCGGCGGGCAAAGTACGCGTTTGCGGTGTGATCGGCAACTCGGGCTTCACGGGTAGGGCTCCGGGAAACGGCATCGGCGGAGGTGCTCCCAGGAAGTGATTTCGAACCCATGTGGACCGGCCGGCCGGTGTCGTATATGCGCCGGATCCGCCTTGCTGATGCCTCGAGGTCACCATCAGAACGCTGCCCTGCCCAAGGAGGCCGGCGCGTACCAGCGAAGGCAGCGTAACCTTGCGGAACTGCGATCCTTTGATATCGGGAATGTTGTAGTGCCTTGCGAGCTGTTCGTTCAGGAACGTGTAATTCGCGCTCCACAGTTCTACCGGATCGCGGTCGTCTCGAAGTTGACTGAGCAGGAAGAGCTCCGTTTCCTTGGCGAAGGCATCCCGCAATGAGACGTCGTAATCGGGGAAGAACGTTTTGTCGGGGTTGGCGTTGTTGAGCTTGTCGAGCCCCAGCCAGGAAAAGAAAAAGCGCGAAACGAATGCCTGAGCTCGCTCGTCGGCGAGCATCCTGTGAATCTGGCGTTCGAGGACCCCGGATTCACTCAGGCGATTTTGCTGAGCAACCTGAAGGAGGGTAGCGTCCGGGGCGCTGCTCCACAAAAAAGCAGCGAGCCGCTCAGCGATCTCCACGCTCGTCCCGGCTTCGGGTGCCTTCGCGCTTGCGCTCCATGACTGATCGATGGAAGCCAGCACCGCATCGTACATTGCCCGATCCGGCCGCGGCGCACCGACCGGCGGCATCGTTCCCGCCTGAAGCTGGCGATAAGCTCGCGACCACACATCCGCCTTCTCAGTGATCTGTGTGGCGTCGAATCGATCGAGCAGCGCGCCGGACGGCGACCGCATACTGCCGTTGTGACAACCGGAACAATAAGTACTGACGACGTCCGTCACGTTTGACGTTGACGGCGTTTGTCCGCTGCTTATGGGAACGACGCCTGCAAAAAAGCCGGCGAGCATCACGAATGACGATACGAACCACATCAACTCCCTCCTCATGAAATGTCGTCAACGGTAGCGCACAAGGAGAAAGCAGTCTTCATAGAGATGTCCTGTCGTTGCAAAATTATTGTCTGATATTCGGGACTTTGCACAAGAAGAGAACAGGATTGGTTCACCATGTATGTAGTTGCCCAAATCCGGAATTCTTCCTCACAACGCCTCGACCTTTTCAGCGGCCTCCGGCCATGTTCCGTTCAGGAACGTTCCGATTGGGCCAAGTACTTTTTCGGGAGCTTCAATCCAGGGAGCGTGAGCCACGTTGTCGATCGTCAGAAACCGGGCGTTGGGCAGTATCAGCACCCACTCCCTCCCCCCGCCGTAAGGCGCGCTGCGGTCCTTCGTGCCGTGCACGTTGAGGACGGGGGTCGACACCTTCGCAAGCTCTTCTGAAGTGAAGTTGAGACTTTGAATCGAAGGCATGAGGGATCCCATCCAATAAGACATGAAATTCAGTTCGGTGGGGAGATGACACGCTTTCCAATGCTGGATCTTATCGGCATCGCTGGGATTGAAGACGTAGAGCGGGCGAAGCAGTGTCCAGAATTTTCCGCAGAATTCCTCCGGAGACAGGGCCTGGCTCTGTTGTTGCAGCAGCCTGAAATTTGCAAAGAACGTTTGAAGAACCGAGTCTACGTTTCTCAGGTGATCGGGATATTGCGTGGATTGGTTTGGCGGCATCGAGCTGATCTGCACAATGCGCCCAACGCGCTCCGGATAACTGAGAGCGTAGAGGATTGGAATGATGCCGGCATACGAGTGCCCCAACAGGTCAAGTTTCTCGATCTCGAAGTGGCGGCGGACGTACTCGATGTCGTCCACATCCTGATGAATGCCTCGCTGCAACTTTGAAGGGTCGGTGATGTAATCCGACCTTCCTCGATTGCGCACATCGATCGCAATTACCGTCCGACCGTCGGCCAGGTATTTAAAATCGTTGAAGAGGAAGTATCCATTCAGGATCAATAGTGTCTTCTCGCCGTTGCCTACAGCTTGATAAAAGAGCCGAACGCCGTCATCCATCGTTATGTAACCTTCAGTTGCCGCCATCTTTTTTCTCCATAAACACAAAAGCCCGGCGCCGGCGGTATGCCGGAGACGGGCTTTCGTGTGATTTTTTTCTGTTCGCTGAACTTAACCGATCCGGTTTGTTTGACGCAAGCCCTATTCGTATCTCACGGCGATCGTCGGATCGACGCGTACGGCGCGCATCGTCGGGATCGCGCAGGCGATCAGCGCAATGACTATCAACAGCAATGAAATTGCGACGTAAGTTACCGGGTCTGTTGCAGTAACTCCATAAAGGCCGCTGCTGATCAAACGTGTGAGACCGAACGATCCCCCGAGACCGATCGTGCAGCCGATGCCGATCAGCAACGCGGCGCGCAGCATCACCATCTTGAGGACTTGGCTAAAGCCGGCGCCCAGCGCCATACGAATACCGATCTCGCGCGTGCGCTCGGCCACCGAGTACGCCATGATCCCGTAGATGCCGATCGCAGCGAGGACAGCGGCGATCCCGCCAAAGATGCCGAGCAGCAAAATGTAGAGCCGGAGATATTGTGTTTGCTGGCTCAGATTTTGCTCGACCGTCCGGAAGTTCGTTGCGGGTCTGGTGAGATCGATCGCCGCGACGGCACGTTTCACCGTTTCGACCATCTGCATCGGTTCACCGGACGTACGCAGAACGAAGAACATTCCGGCTCTCTCATTCCAGGCCGGCCCCAACCATCGTGGTGTTTGTTGCACGTGTGGAACGTACATCGTCGGGACCGGTTCTTTTTGGAGACGGCTGGTCCGCGTGTCTCCAACGACAGCAACGATCTCGCGCGGGCGTTCGTCGGGCACGAAATCGAGCGTGATCCGCCTGCCGATCGGATCTTCGTTCGCGAAATACCGGCCGGCCATTGTCTGATTGATGATGATCACCGGAGAACCGGCCGCGGTATCTTGTGCGTTGAAGTCGCGCCCACGTACGATCTTGATTTTCATCGTATCGAAGAAATTCGGACTAATAGAGAAATAGCTCGCCGATTGTCCCCGATCGTCCGGAGAAGCACCGGGACTCGTGTTGGCCGGTGGAATCGGCTTGCCTTCGATCAGAAATTGCATCGAGAGTCCGTCCGAGCTCAACGGAGGTCGATTGATGATGGCTGCCGAGATTACGCCAGGGACACCGCGCATGCGTTCGAGAATACGATCGAAAGTCAGCGCCGGTAGCGGACTGACGTCCCACAGGCCGACTCCACGGTATCTTCCATAAGGCTTGATCGAGTCCGCTTGCGCAAAACGAAAATCGAACGTCAGGATGTTGTGCGCGTCAGCGCCGAGGTCGTTCTTCTGAACGCGGATGAAGCTGTTGATCATTAAGCCGGCGCCAATGAGAAGCACCAACGCCAGCGCGATCTGTGCCGTGACCAAGACACTGCGGAAATATTGCTTCGTCACGCTATCGGTTCCGCTGCGGCCGGATTCCTTAAACGAACTGACAAGATCCGCCTTTGAAGCTTGAATGGCTGGAACGATCCCGAACACAACTGTAGTTGCCATCACGATGAGTGCAGTGAAGCCAAGTACCGATGCATCGAGCGTCAGCTCATCGAGCCGTGGAAAATTTGGAGGTGCGGCTGCGACAAAAAGCTTCAGGCCACCCCACGAGAGCGCGATCCCGAGAATGCCTCCGAGCAGCGAAAGCGGGAAGCTTTCCGTAATCAATTGGCTAACGATTCGCCCGCGGCCCGCTCCGAGCGCCGTGCGCACCGCGACTTCCGTGCGGCGTGAAGCCGCGCGCGCGAGCAGCAGTCCGGCGACGTTTGCACAACCGATCAGCAGCACGAACACCACCGCGCCCTGCAAAAGCAGCAGAGGATTCCGAAGTCCACCATACGCCGCCTCTTGAAGCGACTGGAGCTTGGCGCCGTTGCCTTTGTTCCGCTCTTGATCTCCGGACTCGAGCTGCGCCGCGATCGTATCGATCTCCGCTTGCGCTTGCTTCATCGAAGCCCCCGGTTTCAGCCGTCCGAGTGGGATGATGAATCCCTGCTTGCTCTGCGATTGCGGGCCTCCCATTTCCAAAGGCGTGATGAAATCGACTTCGTCGCCGAAGAAGGTGAAGTCCTTCGGCAAAATACCGATGACGGTGATCGGCTTCTGATCGAGAGTGATGGTTTTACCAATGATGTTCGGATCGTTGTTGAAATGGCGGTTCCAGAGACGATGCGTGATGACGATGACCGGAGCCCAATTCGCGACTTGGTCCTCCTCGTCGGTATAGAAGCGGCCCAACGCCGGCTTCACGCCAAGCGCCTGAAAGACAGCCGGTGTAAATCCCCAACCGGAAATGCGTTCGGGGGCCGCGCCATCTTTTTCCGCACCGAGATTCTTGATGCTGCCCGTCAACGCGCCCATCGATTCGAGCGTTTGAGCCTTGTCACGGAACGTTGCGAAGCTCGAGTAGTTGACCGCGTTCTGCTGGTTCTTGTTATTGAGCGGAACCGTCCAGATCACCATCAACTTTCCCGGATCGGCGAAGGGAAGCGGCCTAAGTAGTGTTGTGTTGATCAGACTAAAAATGACCGTGTTGGCGCCGATGCCAAGGCCGAGCGACAACGCTGCTACAATCGTGAACGCGGGCTTCTTCAACAGTATTCGGCCGCCGTAGAACAGATCCTGCCGCAGATTTTTCATAATTCCCTTTCGATCCGAACACAATTCGATTTAGCCGATTGACACGTTACTAAACGGAAAAGTTGGCGTTAATGTTTCATACGTCTTTTCCGGAAGTCCTGCGAAAGATCAGAAAAGTTTCGGAAAAATCGATGATGGAGAAACCCCATAGCGCCTCCGAAAAAGACGGATGAAGGAAGAAAGGCTCGAAAATCCGATTTCCGTACAAACATCCGTCACGGAGCAGCCCTTCTGAAGACGCGCGTGCGCATGGCCTAGTCTTAGAGTCGTCAGATAGGCGTGCGGCGTCTCTCGGAAGACTGTCGTGAAAGCGCGATGCAAATGATATCGGGATAAACACGCTTCACGAGCCACGCCGTCGAGTGAAACGGGTCCGTCTGCGGCGCTGTGGATGTATTCCTTTGCCAACTGCAGCCGGCGGAAGAGTTCTTCTCGAGTCGAGCTCCTGATTGCCGGCACGCGGGCGATCTGAGCCGTGATCTCCTGGTAGAGAAACACCAATTTTTCGGAGAGCACCATGAAGTCTTCTTCAAAACTGCTTGGCTGAAGCTCCTGCGAGCAGCGTTCTCCAAGAGACTTTAACCTGGAGAGGATCACTCCGTTCGTGTCGCGATGGAGCCGCGATAGGAAGTGAAGCAAAGGAGCTTGCCGCGCCGGAGC
>DATFXZ010000205.1:0-2990 GCA_035315305.1 Terriglobia bacterium
GCGCTTCGCGTGCGGGCTCTGGCTTCGAAGCGCCATCCAGGGCGCGCATAATTGGCGCGTCGCCGAATTTGGCCGCCCAATCCGATGCGGTTTCGCCGGCGCGTGTCTTCGGTTTTGAATCCGCGTTGCGGGCGAGGAGCAACCGAACGATATCCGGATTGGCGTGGTCCGTCGCTGCGGCCAGCATCAGAGGAGAGAAGCCTCGATAATCCTGAACGTTCACTTTCGCGCCGGCGTCCATCAATGTCGTGATGATTTCCGGCGGCCCGAAAGGAACAGCCATCAACAGGGGCGTCCAACCGCCGAACTCCACAGTGCCGGTCTGAATTTTAGGCAGGTCCTGTGTCTTCGAAACGGCGTTCACATTCGCGCCTTTCGCCAGAAGCAGCTTCACCGCTTCCAAATTGCGGTTGCCGGAGGCGTTGATCAGCGGAGTCAAGCCAATGAATGTGTCGGCGGCGTTGACATCAGCGGACGCGTCGAGCAGCAGCCGGACTGTTGCAGTGCCGTTGCCGAACGTCGCGGCGTTCAATGGAGTAACCTTCCTCTGATCCATCACGGCCACGTTCGCCCCCTTGGCGAGCAGCATGCGCACGATTTCCGCTGACGGATTCGCAAATGACGCAATGATCAGAGCCGTACGTCCGCTTCGAGCCGCCACATTGACGTCGGCGCCGTGATCGAGCAGCAGTCGAACCTTCTTGAGATCAGTGACTGACCACATCAGAGCCGTGGAGCCATAGGTGTTCCTCGCGTTCACGTCGGCACCCCGGTCGATCAGCATCTTCATCGCGTCCAGCGAACCGGTTTCGGCGGCAACCATCAACGGCGTAATTCCGTCGGGTCCTTCTGCTTTCGCACTGATACCTTCATCCAGGAGCGTCTTGATCTGCCGGAGGTCATTGGCACGGATCGCTGAATACAACCTGTCTTGAGAGCCGTCTTGAGACTGTCTGGCGCTCGCGGCAATACAGGCCACATACAGCGCGGTGCACACGAGAACGATTCTTGTCCGCATTGGTCACCCTCCTGAAATGCGTCTGCAGCAGAGGGCATGATACCAGCGCGATGCAGGACGAATACTTATTTGTTTGCGTTTCCGTCTTCCACCCTGAGGCCGATTTCCGACATCTTTTCGTAGAGCAGGCGCCGCTGCACACCCAAAATCCGAGCTGCTTCTGCTTTGTTACCTTTTGCCTGTTCCAGAGCCGTCTTCATCAGATGGTTTTCTAGTTTCCGAATGTTAGGCCAATACCCGTCTCGTACGGGTACCTGATCCAGCCAGTCGGCGTCCCCGCTCGCGGGTCTGGCAGTGATCTGTATGGAGTCCGGTGTAATGATTTCTCCTGGGGCGAGTACGATGGCACGAGCGATCACATTTTCTAATTCGCGCACGTTACCCGGCCAATGGTGAGCCATGATTTTATCTAACGCATCCGGTCCTATTGTGATGGGACGTTGAGAACGGCTGAGGAATCGCTGCACGAGAAGAGGAATATCTTCTTTTCGCTGACGCAATGGCGGAAGCGAAATCGAAACGACATTCAGGCGGTAATACAGGTCTTCGCGGAAGCGTCCGGCAGCGACCAGGGCATCGAGATCTTGAGCAGTGGCCGCAATGAACCGGGCATCGATGTGGATTGGCGTGTTGCTTCCAAGCCGTTCGATCGTGCGTTCCTGAATCGTTCGCAGCAGTTTTGCCTGAAGTGTGATTGGGAGTTCTGCGACTTCGTCGAGAAAAAGACTTCCACTCTGGGCCTGCTCAAACCTGCCGATACGCCGCGACACGGCGTTAGTGAATGCACCCTTTTCATGACCGAACAGTTCCGCTTCCAACAAGTTTTCGGGAATCGCGGCACAATTCACCCTCACAAGCGGGCTATTACGGCGATCGCTGAACTCATGAATCGCGTTTGCGACGAGTTCCTTGCCAGTCCCGGATTCGCCGCAGATCAAGACCGTCGTCGTCGAGTTCGCGACTCTCCCGATTAACTTGTACACCTCTTGCATTTGAAGGCTGTGGCCTACCATGCCGGGGATGCTCACGTTGTTTTCGGGTGTCGATCTCAGGCTGCGAATTTCGCGTTCCAGTTGTCGGTACTCTAGCGCACGCCGGATCTGCACTAGCAAATGGTCGTCGTTGATCGGTTTCGAAACGTAGTCGAATGCTCCGAGTTGAGTCGCGCGAATTGCGTTGCTGCTCGTCGTGTCGGCAGTCATGATGATCACGGCGGCATCGCTCTGGTCTGCACGCAGTCGCTCCAGCAGACGCAGACCATCCAAATCAGGAAGGCGGATGTCGAGAAGGATCAGATCGGGCTCTTCGCGCATAGCGAGCCGGAGTCCCTGCTCGCCCCGTTCGGCTTGAAGGACGGTATAACCCTCGTCGGCTAACAGTGAACTCAGGGAGTGGAGCGCCGTCTTCTCATCTTCAACAACTAAGATGCTGGAACTCATGATGCCGCCGGCAGGATGACGCAGAAGCGCGCACCCGTTGAACCATTGGTGCATTCGACAGCTGCACCCATTTTTTCCAGAAGCGTTTTTGTCACGGCGAGGCCTAAACCAGTTCCGCCGGGCTTGGTGGTATAGAACGCTTCAAAGATCCGCTCCTGCTGTTCAGCATTGAGGCCTGGCCCGCTGTCCTCGACGACGATCTCAACGTGTGCATTCACCGGGAGCGTAGAAACTCGAACTCGACCGTGATTTCCGGAAGCATCGATTGCATTCAGGAGAAGATTCATAAGCGCCTGCTGCAGGAAATCGGCATCGACGGGCGCTTGGCCATCGGATGTCAAATCGATTTCGAGAGAAATTCCGTTTTCGGCGGCGTGCGGTTCAACCAAGGCTAATGTCCTCTCCACAATCGGTTGGACGGGCTGGCACCGAATCTTTGGAGGGTGGTCCGCGCGGAAGGCTAGAAGGCTTTTCAAGAGTGCGTCGAGCCGGTCGATTTCACGCGTGATCATATCGACCGGTATCTCGGCTTC
>DATFXZ010000206.1:0-3798 GCA_035315305.1 Terriglobia bacterium
CAGTACTATCCCGATGCTCATGATGGCAAGACAGTTCATTCATGAACGGTACACTATGAATCCCTCAGCGCTGTTGGGCACAATGACGTTTCACGGTCACTCGCCAACTTGACTGCGTGCAAAGATGAAAAACGGCACCAGGCCCCCGCGAAAGCCCCGGCCAAACGTTAAGGACGCCGTGTCTTTGTGCCTTGTTGACAGAAGCACAAACAGGAGGCCCGAACGTCAGTTTTGCGCATTCGGAAGGCGGTTCGAAGCGTTTACTTCGGAAGGTGAGCCAGATCTTTCTCATCCTCATTACAAAATGATTCGAGCAGTTCTGTGTCCGGCAGTAAACGGTGCTTGACGAGAATTGTGACCGACTTCGTATAGGTTTTAGGGTCGTCGATCGTAATCTGCACATCCATGTGGCCGAAGTCGCTGCGCCGAAACCTCTCCGTGAGGCGCAGAGCTTCGCTTCGCGGATGCCCCAATGCGTCCAAGGGCGCTTTGTCGTTGAACCCGACGGTTTCCACGACGAACGCATCCGCCACCCACCTGCCAACAGAATAACCGAGCCAGCTAGGTTGGGGATCCGGTGGAAGTGCGCGGCCATCGCTGAAGATCTGGCGGAATACGGTGTCCGCCTCATACAGAACCATGGTTAGCCGGGGTGTCTGGACAATTTTGAATGGAGCCGGTACAAGGCCCTCAAATGGGAGAGTGGGCAAAGGGCAAAGCGTAGCCGGCCTTCCTGGACCCGGCGGTCTCTTGCCGAGTTGCGCACGCACCTCCGGCCGTATCGGTTCCTGGCCGGCGGGATAGTCGGCAAAGAAGTTGAAGAAATACTTAGTGGGAAGATCCTCGCCGAGTCCGTTAATGCCTCCAGGAAGGAGGAATCGCTGTATCTCCGCAACGGGAGCGCTTTCAGGCTGCCAGATTCCGGAAAGATCGGGTTTGCCATTGAGTCGCCCCACCGGCGCGGACAAATTCGGTTTGCCCTCTCGCGTACGAGGAACCGTAGGATCCCGGTACACGGCCCACTGGGCGTTAACGTATAGGGGTGCGGCTACCAGCGCCATAAATAACCATGCTAGCCGTGTCCTCAATGGGCCCTCCTAAGACCGTTAGTCGTAAAACTCTGGAACAATTTTGCACTTCATTCCCGCGGTCTAATCGTACTGGATCTCTCATCTCGCGAATGAAAGCGTCTGTCTCTTTTCTCAGTAATAGCTCAAGGTTTCGATTCCGGTCCCGCCCTTGAACGTGTTCGTCACTACACCTCGCTGAAGATCGACGACCGTGACAGTGCCGTCGCCGTCATTTGCGACGAGAGCCGTCCGGCTGTCAGGAGCGAAAGCGAATCCCATCGGGGCTCTACCGGCGTTCATCACAAGCTGCTTACCATGGAGGTCCGACATCCTAAGCAGATTGACAAACGACTCACCAGTACCGGCATAGGCACACGTGATGAGCATGGTTCCATCCAGGCTCACCTTGAGTTTGTAGCCAGGCTCCGAGTGGCCCTGCAGAGCCACACGATCAACGATAGAGTCGGTCGCGGTATCGACAATGAGGACGGTCGGGGGAGCCGTTCGGCTCCCAGCCATGGCAAACACGCGCTTGCCGTCGGGCGAAGCGGTGATTCCCACTGTCCCCCCGGGAACCGGTATCCGCCCCACCATCGCTCGTGCCTTCAAGTCGATGATGCTGATGAAGTCCCCGCCTCCCTGAAGGCTGACGTAGGCCCTAGTCGCGCCTGGCATAAGGGCCAGCCAGTGCCCCGACCCTTCCACGTCGATCGCCGCCTCTATTTTGCGCGTGTTGGGGTCGACGATCAGCAGCTTCTTACTGATGTCGCACACGACATAGATCATTCCATTCGTGTCCATTTGTATCCCGTGGGGCGCCTGATACGGAGAAATATCGATGGTTCCTGTCAACTTTCGGGACGCCAGGTCCACGATCAGAATCTCGGTTCCAGGGTTCGGGTTGTTCCGAATCACTCCGTCCCCGTAGATTGGTATGTAGGCCGTCCGGTGGTCGGCGGAGATCGCGAAGTCGTGCGGCGCCTTGGCTCCCGTGGAGAAGTTCGACAGCTCCTTAAATGTGGCGGGATCAAAAAACCGGACGTGATTGCCGCGCTTGTCGATCAACAACAGCCCGCTTCGACCCGTAGGGTTGTTGAGGTCCTTCTGCGCGGATATTCCGAGAGAACTGACAAGCAGCGCCCCGGCGATGAGTATGCCCTTCCTGAAGGATGACTGCACGATCGTTCTCCTTTCCTTGAGCCTAAGGGTCGATCTGACCCAATAAGCGGTTGCGCACACCGATAAGGACGGTATAGGTCGATCAGTATAGCAATTTGGTCCGCTTGTTAGTTCGCTTGATCCAGCAGCTTGATGGAATCCGAATCCAGTTCGAGTGTTGTCGCCTGAATCAAGTCTTCCAACTGTTCCACAGTCGTCGCGCTTGCGATGGGAGCGGTAATACTCGGACGAGCCATCAGCCAGGCGAGCGCGACGCGCGCGGGAGTTGAGTTTTTCTGCCTAGCTGTCTGATCCAACGCGTTGAGGATCCGAAATCCTCGGTCGTTCAAATATTCCTTGATCCCACCGCCACGGGGGCTTTTGGAGAGGTCCGCTTCGGAACGGTATTTGCCGGTCAGAAATCCTCTCGCGAGCGCAAAGTAACTGAACACGCCTACCTTCTTTTCCATACACAGCGGCTCAAGTTCCGCTTCATACGCTGCGCGATCATAGATGTTGTAGCTCGGCTGCAAAGTTTCATACCGTGGCAACCCGCTCCGTTCGGCTGCCTGTAAGGCCTCACGAAGGCGTGGGGCGCTGTGATTTGATGCGCCGATCGCGCGCACCTTGCCCTGCTTCATTAATTCGGCGTACGCACCCAGCGTTTCCTCGAACGGCGTGGCTGAATCGTCGCTGTGAGAGAGATACAGGTCGATGTAGTCGCTCTGCAGTCTTTGCAATGAATCTTCGACCGAACGGAAAATGTGTGCCTTCGACAGTCCCTTGCGGTCCGGTCCCATCTCCATTCCAACCTTCGTGCAAATCACCATCTTGTCGCGAGCCTTCGATAGTTTCAGCCAATTCCCGATCATGGTTTCCGACTCTCCGCCATGATTGCCGGGGACCCAGCGCGAATAGACGTCCGCTGTGTCGATAAAATTGATGCCGGCCGCGAGCAGCCGATCCAGCAACGCAAACGCCATCGGCTCTTTCACGGTCCAACCGAACACGTTGCATCCGAAACATAATGGCGATACTTCCAGGTTCGAATTCCCAAGTCTGCGCTTTTTCATCTCAATGGCCGCCTCACCGGCACCGTAGTATAGCTGGGGGAAATTTCCGATCAGAGACATTCCGTAAATAGTTGGACGCTGCGCACAGCCACGACATGGGAGGCGCGATGCTACCCGAGATGATGCGATGGCTCTGGCGCAATCAGCCGGTGTCCGTCGACCCTCACGATGAAACAGAACGATCGTTTCAAAAGCCGCGCCCTAGTTAACGTTCAGTAGCAGGTTCGATTCGAAGCACGGTCCCATCCGCATCCGCTCCGCCGCTTCGTTTCTCCGTAGCAACGTAAATATCGCCGTCTGGTCCCTGCTGTACGTCGCGGACTCGAATATCGAGTTGAGTAAGCAGGGGCTCGCGTCGCTCGGCCTGCGATGGCTGATTGAATGCGATGCGTTGAAGCTGTTTTCCGTTCAGCGCGCCGACGAACAGGTTGTTCTTCCATGCGGGAAACTTGTCGCCGGTATAAAACATGATGCTCGACGGACTGATAGACGGCACC
>DATFXZ010000207.1:0-7144 GCA_035315305.1 Terriglobia bacterium
CGCAACTCGATCCCGGCTTGACCCAGGCGCTTGCTGATCTTGAGCAGCGCGTGATGGCTATTCGTCAAAAAGTCAATCTATCGCGTTCCTATGAAGTTGTTCCGGATTTGGCAGCCGCTCTTGCGCAGTTGCGGCAGATACTGGGACGGGCATCCAACGAGCATGTCCGCTTCCTGCTGCAGGACAAGGAAAACGATTTTCAGGAAGCGCTTCGGTTGGCTGCTGGATTCACGTTCGACGTCATCGTCTCAGACGACACAGTCGTCCCTGGCCAGGAATTCAATCTAACTATCAGCCTAACCAATGGGGGCCCCTATACCTTCGCGAACTTTCAGGCGATTACGGAGTTGCCGAAAGGGTGGGTTATGACTCCCGATAGCTCCGCAGGCTCGCTGCAGCCGGGGCAGCGTTTGGATCAGAAATACAAAGTAAAGGTTCCTGCTGCAGCCGACTTTACGCAACCCTATTGGCTCCGCCAGCCGCGTCGAGGTGACCGATTCGTTTGGCCGGACGTGCCGGCTGGATCATTACCGGCTGACGAGGTACTCCTGCTGACTCGCGCCGAAGTCGATTACCAGGGGACGCCAATCGTCATGAAGAAAGGTGCGGAGTTCAGACGCGTGGACCGGATGCTTGGCGAAGACCGCACGGGTCTTAAGGTTGTTCCTTCGCTCTCGGTCGGAGTTTCTCCCGAGATTGCCGTTGTTCCGTTGAAAGGCGCCCGCCAGAAGGAATTCATGGTGACGATTGAAAATCAGGATCCGGCAGCGGTGAATGGTGAAGTGAGTCTTGTCCTCCCCGCCGGGTGGAGTGCCATACCAGCCTCTCGGTCTTGGAGTTTCACGCAGCAAAGAGAAAAAGCCACCTTGCAGTTCACAGTTTCGGTACCGGCCGTCGCCGGCGATTACGTGGTTAAAGCGGTTGCAAAAGCTGCTAATCAGGAATTCAAGAGCGGCTATACAACGATTGCGTACCCCCACATAGAGACCAGGCTCGTGTATTCGGCGGCGGAATCGAAGGTGGAAGTTTTGGATGTCGCTACCACGATCTCGTCCATCGGATATGTCGAGGGGACAGGTGATGCAACACCCGATGCGCTTCGCCAACTCGGAATCAATGTAACGATGCTTTCTGCGAAGGATATCGCAACGGCGGACCTCTCCAAATTTCCGGCGATTGTGCTGGGCGTGCGTGCCTATGCCGTCCGTGACGATCTGAGAGCGTACAACAAGCGGCTCCTGGACTATGTTTCTAACGGCGGCACTCTTATCGTGCAATATAATCGCGCTAATGAAGTGGGCAACGCCGCGATTGCGCCTTTTCCGATTACATTGGCCAATGTGAACCAGAACAACACGGAACGAGTGACTCACGAGGATGCCCCGGTCAAGTTCCTCGATCCGGGAAACCCAATCTTGAACGTCCCTAACAAAATTACGGATAAAGACTTCGATGGCTGGGTAGACGAGCGCGGAACGTTCTTCTTGCGTTCATGGGACCCCCGATATGTCACTCCGCTGGAATCTTCCGATCCCGGCGAACCGGGCCGGCCGGGCGGTCTGGTCATTGGGAAATACGGAAAAGGAACTTACATTTACACAGGATACTCGTTTTTCCGTCAATTACCGGCCGGCGTAGAGGGCGCCTACCGGCTGTTCGCGAATCTGGTCAGCGTGGAGAATTAAAATCCAGGTGCAAAGTCGGGGGCAAGGGTCAGGCCTCCCCGAGGCTGTTCCGGGATTCATCGCAAGCAACACAAGGGTCTGACCCCTTCGGCAGCCCTGGTGGTAAACTTCTCGGCATGAGTTACCGTGTTTTTTTTGCCGGTATCGTTTGTGTTTGTTTATCCTTCCCGCTTTCGGCGCAGATTTCCAGGGATGCAAAATATGACATTCTCCGTTCCGTGATCGCGGAACAAGCGGCCGCACGAATCGGATTGCCTTTCGGTGCTGACGGTGTGGAACTGTCGGATTCAGGCGACATCAACAAAGAAAAGTTAGAAAGGGAGATAAAAAAGAACGGCCAATCCATTGAAGCGGGAAAAGTTGTGACGGTCACCAACATCGCATTCGACGACGACAAAATCGACGTCGAACTTGATGGCGGAGGTAAAAACAAAAAGAGTGTCCTGGACCGAATTCAAGTTGGTGTGGGCACTGGAAATACAACGACACCACTACCTAGAGACGACAAGACGGCGAAAGCCAAAGGAACGAAGATCGTACTGCACTTTTCAAAAAAAGTTCCGGGCGCTCTGACGCCGGATCAGTTGCGAGAACTCCTCAACCCAATTCTCGACTTCAACAAGCACAACTTTATGAAGACGGGTATTGAGGCGCTTCCTGCCGAATTCCAAGAGGCGGTGAAGGCCAAAGAAGCCCGGATTGGTATGGATCGCAGCACTGTTATCATGGCGCTTGGCCGCCCCGATAAAAAATATCGCGAGACGAAAAACGGCGTGTTCAACGAGCAGTGGCTGTACTACCAGCGTGGCTTGCGCGCACTGTTCGTCACGTTCGAAAACGACGTCGTCGTTGAGATCAAGCAGTTTTAGTGAACAGACTGGCCATAGAATACTGGATGCCGCTGATACTGTGGCTAGTGGTTATTTTCATTTTTTCAACAGATGCATTTGCCTCCTCCGAGACGTCCCGGGTCATCACTCCGGCTCTTCAGGTCCTTTTCCCCTGGCTTTCCACTCAGCAACTCGAGTTCTGGCATGCAGTCCTTCGAAAGCTGGGTCACATTACGGAATATTTTGTTCTGGCTGCTTTGACCCACAGAGTTCTCAAGCAATACAAATCCGATCTAATCCAAGCCAAACTGCGCACGTTGTCATTCGCAGTTTTTGTTGGGGCGTTTGACGAACTCCACCAGGCGTTTACGTTTTTTCGAACGGCATCGCCCGCGGACATCGGCTACGATTGCCTTGGTGCCGTTACGGCGCTTTTGCTGATTACGACGTATGAATTCCGGCGTTTACGTACACATTCCTTTCTGTGAACAGCGTTGTTACTACTGCGCATTTACGGTGGCAGTAACTCCCGAGGGAACTTACGAACCTTATGTGCAGCGGCTGCTGCGGGAAATCGAGCTGTCTAACTTAAGCGGGCCGGTGGAGACAATCTTTTTCGGAGGCGGTACGCCTTCGATGATTGACGGGAAGTTTATTGAACAGATTGTCGCTGCATTGCCTAAAGGCTCCATCGAGATCAGTATTGAAGTCAATCCCGGTACACTTAGCGACGCAAAGCTGGAGCGATATCTCCGAGCCGGCGTAAATCGTATCAGCCTCGGCGTACAGTCGTTTGACGATGAAGATCTGAAGCACGCAGGCCGGCTGCACAGCGCTGCAGATGTATTCCGCGATATCGATGCTTTGCGTAAGCACGGATTCGACAATGTTGGTATTGATCTGATCGCAGGATTCCCGCATCAACGGTCTGAAGTGTGGAGGGCCAATCTGGATTGCGTTGAAAGACTCCTGCCGGAACATGTGTCGATTTACATGTTGGACCTGGAGGAGCGAAGTGCCTGGGGAAAAACTCCGGCTGAAATCCCATGCGATGACATTTTTGCAAACTTCTACAACGAAGCCGCACAGCGTCTGGCTAACGCCGGCTACGTGCACTACGAGATTTCCAATTGGGCGCGCCCCGGATTCGAGTGCAGGCACAACTTGAAATACTGGACCGGCGCCACGTATCGAGGGTTCGGCGTCAGTGCCCATTCCTTCTCGAAGGGACGCAGGTATTGGAATACTGCTTCACTTGCTGAATACGCGCAGATGCTCGATGCAGGCAAGCTTCCGATATCGGGCGAAGAAGAACTCACGCGTGAAATGCGACTTGAAGAAGCTTTCTTGATTGGGCTACGCCGCATTTGCGGTTTCGATATATGGCGGGTCGCCGAAGATTTGGATCTCGAATACACGTCCGAGTGGTTCAATCGTGTATGTGAGCTCGAGGATGCAGGGTGGATTCAGTTTGACGGCAGATGTTTGAGGCTCACGCCTGCCGGGTGGCTGCTCGCGAATGGTGTAACTGAGGAATTGCTATGCCCGAGCTTGTTATTGACCTGAGAAGCGATACCGTGACGAAGCCATCGCCGGAGATGCGGAAGGCGATGGCGGAAGCAGAGGTCGGCGATGACGTATTCATCGAAGATCCCACCGTCAATAAACTGCAGAATCGAGCGGCAGAGATTTTCCGTCGCGAGGCCGCGCTGTTCGTGCCTTCCGGCACGATGGGTAATCTCACGTGTATTCTTGCGCAGACCCGTCCCGGTCAGGAAGTTATCTGCGAGGAAGCGGGGCACATCTACAACTACGAAATGGCCTCAATGTCTGCCGTTGCGGGAGTGCTGCCTCGGGTTGTTCGAGGCGATCAGGGCATTCTGACGTGGGAAATCGTTTCAAAAGTCATTCGGCCACACATCTATTATCGGCCTCAGACTGCGCTGATCTCGCTCGAGAACACGCACAACATGGCGGGCGGTACCGTTTACCCCACGAAGCAGGCGCACGAAATCTGCGACAGAGCGCATGATGCCGGTGTTTCTGTTCATCTGGATGGTGCGCGTGTGTTCAATGCTGCAACTTATCTCAATGAAGATGTTGCGGAGATGACAAAGAAATTTGATTCAATCCAGTTCTGCCTGAGCAAGGGCCTTGGCGCGCCGGTCGGATCGATGATCGTCGGTTCTCGCGACTTCATCGAACGCTGCCGCAGCCTCCGAAAAATGCTCGGCGGAGGCATGCGCCAGGTTGGCGTTCTTGCGGCGGCGGGTCTTGTGGCGTTGGACAATGGACCAAAGCGGCTTCACATGGATCACGAGAATGCCAAGTTCCTGGCGAACGAGCTTGCATCCGTTCCAGGCATTACGCTGAATCCCGCGACTGTACAGACCAACATTGTCATTTTCGATGTGCGAAAGTCCGGCTGGGCTTCGGGAGATATTTTGAACACTCTTGCACAGCGAGGGGTTCTGGCCGTTCCTGTGGATAACGACAAAATACGCATGGTTACGCATCTCGACGTTAACCGAAACGCTGTTGAAAGAGCAGCAAACATCGCAAGAGAAGTTTTTCAACGATGAAAAAGATCAGGGTTGGTGTTATTCGTGGCGGACGATCCGGCGAGCATGAAGTATCGCTGCGGTCGGCAGAGTCCATTCTGAAGGCAATCGACCGAAACAAATACGACGTTGTTCCTATTACGATCACCCACGAGGGCCGATGGGAGCCGTTCACCATATCACCAGACCCGAGCGGAGAGCGCCCCGTCGATGTGGTGTTTCCAATTGTCCACGGAACATATGGAGAAGACGGAACAATTCAGGGTCTGTTCGAACTCGCGAATGTGCCGTACGTTGGCGCGGGCGTGCTGGGATCGGCTGTGGGTATGGACAAGGATGTTATGAAGCGGCTTTTCCGAGACGCGAAGCTGCCGATCGTGGAGTACTGGACTGTTGCGAAATCTGAGCTCGATTCTTTTCTTCAGGCTAAGATGAACGACCTTCCATATCCTGTTTTCGTGAAGCCCGCAAACCTTGGATCATCTGTAGGAATTTCAAAGGCGCATTCGCCGGAAGAACTGCCGGCTGCACTGCAAACTGCTGCGGAATACGATCGCAAGATTGTTATAGAGCGTGGTGTGGATGCGCGAGAGATTGAGCTCAGCGTTCTTGGGAACGACGAACCATTCGCCTCGGTACCGGGAGAGATCATTCCATCGAATGAGTTTTACGACTACAACGCGAAGTACGTGGATGATAATTCGCGCCTATTGATTCCCGCTCCACTAGCCAATGGTCAAGTTGAAGAAGCGCAGCGTTTAGCGATCGCTGCGTTCAACGCGTTGGATTGCTCCGGAATGGGACGAGTTGATTTGTTCTTAGAACGATTGACCGGCAAGTTCTACGTCAACGAGGTCAATACGCTTCCAGGATTTACTTCGATAAGTATGTACCCAAAAATGTGGGAGGCTTCCGGGCTTCCCTACACCCAGCTCATCGATCGGCTCATTACGCTCGCGATCGAACGACATGCCGAGAAAAACAAACTGAGAACAAAGTATTAGCGCGGTAACAATCGAATTAATTGAAGAACACGCGCAAATTCTGATGGAATAAGAATTATGATCCGAACAATCTTCCCAGCCGTTTTGCCTTTGGTGATGCTTATTCACCCCCTAATTGCATCTGCTCAGGCGCAAACCCCACCCCAACAGCGGGGCGCGACACCGCCGGCACCGCAGCAGTCTGCTCCGCCGCAGTCTGCGCCGCAAACGCCGGCGCCTCAGCGAGGCCAGCAGACTTCACCACCGCAGACATCAGCGCCGCAGAGAGGACAACGGGCAGCAGCGAAACCTCCAATGCCGATGACGCTTCGGCAGGTAATTGAATCGCTCATCACGCTTAAAAGCTCCAGCCGTGTCGAGGATCTGGTTTCAAAGTCAGGCGTTAAGTTTCAAGCCACGCCAGGAGTCCTCGATATTCTTAAAGAATTCGGTGCCGGTCCCAAACTGTTATCCATGATTCCCCCTGCCCCGGCGGCGCCTTCAGCGCCCGCCGCGAAAGTCGCAGGGCCGCTTACCGTGATGTGTGAGCCGAAGGATTGCACAATCGTCGTTGGTGAGATGTATAAGGGCACGACTTCTCAGAATCGCATGACGATTACTGGGCTAAATGCCGGCGAATCGATGGTCGAGGTATTTGCTGACGGATACGAACACGTGACACGTCGGGTAGAGCTCGAGGAAGGCAAACCCCGTGAAGAAAAGTTTTCATTGAAACGCAACCCGCTGGTTCTCCAACAAATTGGTGGCGCGGCGTTACTGAAGACCGTAGCAAATCTCGGAGGCACTGACGGCTTTGGTGAGCTCGCCGACATGGAGGGCTCGGGCACAATGCAGTGGGTGAACAGCGCAGGCAAAACCGAAGAATGGACAATGACTTTCACGAAACGCGTCGGCAAGGACATCCTCGCGACATTCAAAGCAAAAGAAGGAGAATGTACAGCTTCGGTCGCGACGCAGGGGGCAAAGCAAGACTGTAAAGGCGGCTTGAGGAATGCAGGCGAAAAAATCGCGGAGCAGGGAACCTCGCTTTTTCTGAGTTACCAGATTCAAGATGTCATTCAGAC
>DATFXZ010000208.1:0-3087 GCA_035315305.1 Terriglobia bacterium
CGTCCGGATGCAATCCTGCTGAACGGCGGCGTATTCAATTCGGTGGCCATCCGGTCGCGACTGGTGGAAGTGATCTCGGGTTGGTGGCCGGGCGCTGCACGCATTCGGGTACTCGAGCACGAATCTCTGGAACTCGCCGTCGCACGCGGCGCCGCATGGTACGGCATGGTGCGGCACGGCATGGGACGACGCATCGGAGGCGGAGCCGCGCATTCGTTCTATGTCGGACTGGACGCAAAACGCGCCGAGCGTGACGGCGAACTCCACGCCCTCTGTCTGATCCCCCGGGGTCACGAAGAAGGACAGACGGTGGAACTTGGAAACCGCACGTTCAATCTGATGCTGGGAAGGCCCGTGCAGTTTCCGTTGTTCACGTCGACGTCAGACCGCGTCGTGTCGTCCGGCGATATCGTGACGGTGACCGGCGACCTGCATCCGTTGCCGCCGATTCACACGGTGCTGAAGAGCGCAGAAGGAAAAACGGGACACGTCCCCGTGCATCTCCGCGCAATTCTGACTGAGATCGGAACGCTCGAACTGTGGTGCGTGTCCGACGCGCCCGGCGGGTTGGGAGAACGCTGGCGCCTGGAATTCGAACTTCGCGGCACAGCAGGTCCCGCAAAAGATACCGTCATTGAATCGATGCCGCCGCATTTCGACGAGGCTCGCCGGCGCATTGACGAGACGTTCGCCACCAAGCCGCCTCGAGGCGCGGCGTCGGGTACGCCTGTGAAGGTCAGGCAACTCTGGCGCAGTCTCGAGCAGATACTCGGACCGCGTGAACAGTGGCGTGTACCGATGCTTCGAGAGATGTGGGGCGTGCTGCACGCGCGCGCAGGAAAGCGTCGCCGATCGGCCGATCATGAGCGCGTGTGGTTCCAGCTTGCCGGATACACGCTGCGTCCCGGATTCGGCTATCCGCTTGATGACTGGCGATGCGCGCAGATGGTCGAATCGCTGTTCGGTTCTGGCGTGGCATTTCACAAGGAAAAAGCAGTCTGGATGGAATTCTGGATCATGTGGCGCCGGATTGCAGGCGGACTGATCGAAGAGCGGCACGCTGACATGTGGAGATTTCTCAAACCGCAGCTCGAAAGACGTCTTGCGCCAGATCAAGCAAAGCCTCAGCTGAAGCGTCCGCCAAAGCCCAAGGGTATTCAGATCGAAGGTCTCGATGAGATGGTTCGTCTTGCGGCGGCCCTCGAGCACCTGGACCCATCGGAAAAGATCACGCTCGGCGACTGGATTGCTCCGCGCGTCACCACCCCCGGCCCGTGGGCTTGGGCTCTGGGCCGCGTTGGGGCTCGGGTTCCGCTTTACGGAAGCGTCCATAAGACAGTCGATCCGGATCATGCATCGCAGTGGTTGAACCTCATGCTGGACGCTCACTCGCGGAACGTCGAAGGCGCCCCGTTCGCGATCGTCCAACTCGCGCGTTTGACCGGTGACCGCTCGCGCGATATCGACGACTCCCTCCGCAACCGCGCTCTGGATGCTGTCCGCAGCGCGCAAGCCCCAGAGTCCTGGCAGCGCCTTCTGCTTGAAGTCGTCAGCATGGAAACTGCCGATGAAGCCCGTGCATTTGGGGACACGCTGCCTGCCGGCCTGGCGGCATAAGGGTGAGTGAAGAATCGTATCCTTATGCGGCAGTATTAATACGTTTGCTGTTGTCCAAATCGGCTAACGGCAGAGTGAAGAAAAATGAGCTGCCTTTCCCCAATTGGCTCTCGGCCCAGATCGTTCCACCATGAGCCTGAATAATTCCTTTGGCTATAGATAATCCCAGCCCACTTCCCTTCTCCTTTGTCCCAGGTGCCTGCCAGAAGCGATCGAAGATCTTTGAGAGATGTTCCTGTGGGATACCTGGGCCCGTGTCAGCCACAGATACGACAATCTGATGATCGCGCTGACGGGCCGTAATTCGGATCGTGCCCCCTTGGGGCGTGAACTTGATTGCATTACTCACTAAGTTGGATATGACTTGACGTACTCGAGCCGCATCAACTGCAACATGCGGAAGACTCGGCGGTACGTCGACAGCAAGGGTCTGTCGCTTCGCTTCCGCTTGGGTTCGCATGCGATCGATGAGGGGCACCACGACGTGACTCAGCGTGTCTGCCGATGCCATAACCGAAAAAGTTCCGCTTTGAATTCTGGAAAAATCAAGAAGATCATCGATAAGGGCCTCCATTGCATCCGCTGAACGCTGCACCTTATTGGCGAAGTCGCGAACTTTGTTTACATCAATTCGGTCGAGGCCGCGAAAGAAATCGACTATAAGCTTGGTGGTTGCCAGGGGATTCTTAAGATCGTGCGACACAATCGCAAGCACGTCCTCGCGGGTTTTAATAGCTCGTTGAGCGTCACCGAAAAGACGTGCGTTCTCGATGGAGAGAGCCGCGCGCAGCGCGAGTTCTTCGGCCAAGCGAACGTCCGAGGCCCCATATACACGTAACCCTGTTGAGCATAAAAACGTGATCGCCCCCAACAACTTTCCACGCGCTAAGAGCGGCACGGCGATGACGGATTTTACCTGCGCAGCACGAAGGGCCCTGCGAGTCTCTACACTGAATGACGCAAACCTTTCCGATGATAGAAACGGAATAAAATTCGTATGTCTCTTCTCAAGCACTGGCGCGATTAGCGAAGGGTGACTTTGATTAAGCGGAACTTGCATGAACAAATCGGCGATCCATGATTTCGAAGGGTCTCGGCTGAAGGCCTTCAGACGACTGACTTCGCCCGACTCGTCGACGACGTCCACAAGACAAAAATCGGCGAGATCCCGGACAGCCAACCGCGCAATATTTTTCAGCGTCTCCTCGTAGTCCAAAGTCGAAGTCAGTACTGCCCCCACCTCTGCCAGAAACCTCTGTTCGTTCTCGACACGCTTTTGATTGGTAATATCGCGCAGGGCAGCTGTCATGATGCGTTTGCCACCGACATCAAGCTTTGAAATGGCTGCGTCAGCGGGAAATTCCTCGCCGTTTTTGCGCAGGCCGATGATCGCGGGGCCTCGTTGACCAACCCGCCGTGTGCTTTCATCACCAGCGATGAAAGCGGCCACGTGGTCTCGGTGGATTGCTC
>DATFXZ010000209.1:0-5396 GCA_035315305.1 Terriglobia bacterium
CAAGGAAGGGCTGCTGTCTGCTGTTCCGGTAATCGACGCATCGCGGTGAGCAGATGGCCGAGAATAATGCCATTTCGATCGACATAAGAGTCGGAAGCGCTGTCCGCATACGACGGATTTGGCGCTCGCCATATGCAGGACGCTTCGGTGTCGTATCAGCGATCGAGCCGAGTGACCTTTACGGGTCGTACGTCATTGAATTCGAGGACGGGTTGCATTTTCGATATGAACGTCAGGACTTGAAGCCAGTGGTCTCTACCTCCGCGCACTTTTATCAACGTGCATTCGGCAGGTTGTGTCGGCTTATTCGCTTGTTTGTACGTAAACCCGGAGTAGGAGGTTCGTGGTTTTGAGATGTTCGTAAAGGGCATCCATAAAGAGGTCGCAAATGTCGCGATTCATCGGAGTCTCAATCATCGTTCTGATGGCGCTGTGTTCTGGTTCCGACGCGTATTCCAGCCGCTCGCCGTTGAGAATCCCGGGGCGGCAACCCCCGGCGGAGAGTTCGCGATTCAACTAACTCAGGCCGGTTCGATTTCGACCTTCAGGCGGGCCTCTCCAAGGGTGATCTCGTCGCCCGATTGCAACCGAACACCGCGAGCACCCGGAGGAACAGGAATGGTTCTACCGTCTCTCAGGACGCTCGTTCCATGCAAGCTTCGATCATCACAGAGACGATAATCTCCACCACTCGCTGTGCATTCAATATGCGCATGCTGTCTGGACACGCTCAGATTCGGCTGTCCGGCAGACTCGGCAAAAGCCACATCGTTCCTCCTGATCAGACGATGGCGGTTGTCACGAACTTCGGCACATCTGCCCAGGTTGATACGCGACGTTGCGAAAACGTAACTCCGCCTTTCAGTCTCGCCTTGAACAATGGTCAGTTTCAGACTTTGATGCGCTAGTTCGACCTGTGGCGTCGGTTGAGGTGGAACGGACAAGCGATCGAACTCAATATTGAATTCCGGGGCGGTCCAATGCGCCTCGGAGCGATCGACATACGTCATATTGATATCCAGGCCGTTCAACACGCAACCGGCGGCCTGGAGGCGTTCGATAATGCGGTCGCGAAGACACGGGTCCGATCCCAACACAGCCTCAAAACGGGCGCGCGTTTCACGGGAATCTGCGGCGATGGATATTTTGATTTCGTTAAATGGGAAAACGTACTTCCCTCGTCCCGCCGGTTCGATATGCTTCTCTGCCACATCGACAATTGCATGCAGGATCTCTAATGGCTCGCGCGTACGCGCTTGTGTCATCTTCTGTGCCGCTTCGTCCACAGTTGTTGTGAGCTTGGATTCCAAACGTCGTAGGTTTCTAAGAATGTCCATTGATTCCCTGCCTTATTCGATCAGCCTCAAAGCAGCCGCGGCCGTAACGATCTCACCTGCGACCGGCGCAGCCGCCAAGCCGCCATACCCGGCGTTTTCGATGATGACGGCGAAAGCAATTCTCTTTTTCTCGTGACCGTATGGAGCAAATCCGACAAACCACGCGTGCGACGGGGAACCTATGACCTCGGCTGTGCCTGTTTTGCCGGCGATTGGCCACTGGTGGCTACTAAGGCTGCGTCCTGTTCCACTCAAGACCGCATCGCGCATGTATTGACCCAGCAGCGCTGCGGCTTCGGGTGTTAGTAATGGATCGGCGATGGTGTCTTCAGGCGACTGATGTCCCATGCGAGGCTCTCGCACTACGCCGTCGCTCGCGATGGCTGCTGCGACGCGTGCCATTCTCAATGGAGTTGTTACAACGTATCCCTGGCCATAGCCCGCCTGCGGAAGGCTCTCACGCAGCCGCTCGAGTGAATTCGACGGTGCTACAGAAATGCCAAAACGCAAGGCGGTCTCCAGAAGAGCCTGTGGACCTAAACGCACCGCGAGTTGGCCGAAGTATGCATTGCACGAACGCACAATACCGTCGTGCATGTTGATCGTACCGTGCGGATGGGTGTCCAACACATCGTCCCGCACGATTCCCCAGCCCGGCACCTTCGCGCCCACTCGCCCATTCGCGAGGCCGGTGCATGTAAACGTAGCCCGGCTCCAATTGATGTCCCGGCGGAGCGCCGCGGCGGCAGTAACAAGCTTAAATGTTGAACCCGGAGGATACAGGCCATATCTGGCTCGATCGAGCAACGGGTCGTTATCGGTTTCGATTTCGGTACCCGGCCGATCGGACAAAACGGGGAAAGGGTAGCTGACGGCCGCCAGTAAGTCGCCGCTATCGGGATTGATGACCACCGCCGCGGCGCGTCCGTGCGTGGATTTCACCGCGTGTCTCGAGAGGATAGTCGCAACGCGCGACTGAAGACGCGCATCAATCGTCAACGTTATGTCTCGCGGCCGGCTGAGGAATTTTTGCCATTCGGAATGCTGTGGTTGATAACGATGACGAAGCAATGGAACGAGTTCACGGTAGTCACGACGGATGGTTCGGGTTCTTCTTCCGGATGAGTCCAATGAATCGACGATGGTTGCATCGTCGTTGAACCCGCGCAACCTGCTTTCTGCGTCCCGCTCGACATACGACGTGTTGCTTGCAGTCCAATTTGTCCGCGACCGCGCGTCACCGAGTAGATGAAAGGTTGTACCGCCGAGTGGATAACAGCGTTCAAACGGCTCCGTGCAGGTCCAATCCAAGGAGATGCCCGCATTACCGTAATCCTTGCGCGCCTTCAGAGCCACGGCGGCATTGCTCGTCGCCAGCGGCAAACCCGTGTGATCATAAATCGTTCCGCGCGGAACCAGGCGAGCCACATCAAGCACGCGCTGGTTGTATTGGTACCGGCGTCCACCGTCGGCCTGGAGGCTGAGGTGAGGTTTCACCACGTAGCTATCGGCGGAAAAAACCTGAATGTTGAACAGGACTACAAGGAGTACCAAAGCGACGACACCTAACCCGCTTTCGAGATATCTCATCGGCTTTAGGAACGGCGCGGTGATCGCACCATTTCCTCGGTGACTGCGGATCGCAGTGAGAATGCCGAGTCCAGCGAAGTTAGCTAGCATCGCCGAACCGCCGTAGCTCAAGAACGGCGTGACGACTCCGGTCAGCGGAATTACGCCAAAGCTGCCGCCAACCATGATGAGACCTGGGACAATCAGAAACATCGTCACTGTCGTCGCAAGGAAAAAGCCGTAATCATTGGCCGCTGCTCGGGCGATACGGAATCCGCGCGCCGCAATAACCGCGTAAACCGCCGCGATCAAGGAGAATCCAATAAACCCAAGTTCCTCACCAACGGCTGCTAGGATCAGATCCGTGTGACCGGCCGGCAAATAACGCGTATCTCCGAAGCCGAGACCTGTGCCAAACAGACCGCCGGTCGACAGGCCCCAGACAGACTGAGCGATCTGATCTCCTCCGCGGACGGTGTTGTCCCACGGCGATAACCACATTTGAACTCGGGCCGCCAACGTCGCGGAAACATTCAGCGCATAGCCGACGTAGAAGCCGAGAAACAGAAAGGCGAACCCTGCCACTGCCATGCCAATGCGGTTCCTCGCGACTGCGTAGACGGCGAGAAAGACGCAAGTAACGAAGAGAGCGGGACCGAGATCCTTTTGAAGGAAGAAGAAAAGGAGCGATAGCGCGACGCCGCCGAGTACCGGCAAAACGTAGTCCGGACGCGGAACACGGAGCCAACGAGGGATACGATAGTCACGAATCCTATTGGCATCGATCTGTCTCAGCAGTTCCCAGCGGCGCGCAAAGTACCCGCCCAGGAACAGCGCAAGGAGCAACCGAATGGCCTCAATCGGTTGAACCGGACCTAAATTAACTTTGGCCGTGCTATTTCCCGGACCATTACCCAAGACGATTAAAGCCGTCGACAACAGGAGGGCGCCCAGCAAAGGGACATAGCTCAATTTCAGGAATGACGCCCTGCGGAAATCGACAAAAGACAGGAGACCAAAGACGCCTACACCTGTGATGACCGCTTGCGTGTAACGTACAAACAGGACGGTGTCCCGCAACGGATCGGGACGACTCGAAAGCGCCGCGAAGCCAATCGCCGTCAGTAGATGCGCCGCCGACAACAGCAGATAGTCTCCGCGCATTCTTCGGACACGCCAGAAGAGAACCACGGCCCAAAATGAAATGAAATACAGAGCACTCCAGATTAGCGTCAGGCGGGCAAACGTTTCTCGCGTCCGTACCACCATAGACGGTTTAATCGTTGCAAGATCCCCCGCACTGAAAAGCGGGCGTTCGGTACCATCGACGGTGACCCTCGCCTTAAGGATCGTGCCGACATTCGGCAAACGGTCTCCGGCTTTGCGTACGGAAAGAATAAAGTCGAATAGACCTTGTGCCGCAGACCGGCGATCAACTGGGTTCGCGAAGAGACGTTCGAGCACTGGCTCGAGTTCTTTCGAATCGGTGACGGTGTTCAGGTTTGCGAGACGCACGCGTTGCTGGGAAGAGTCGGATAAACCCAACGTGCTGATTCGCCCTGCATATGCGAATGCAATGACGAGCATTGCGACCAGGGAGGTCAGCGCGAGCATGAAGGGCCCGATACGAAGATGAGCAGCTCTGTCGGCTGCCCGAAACTCCCGATCGGACACGGATGTGTAAGTCTGGCTCATCTGATCACCCTATTCCCCTCCTCACGAGGAGGGGAATGAAAGCTCCGGGTTCAACCACTGCCTCCGGCTCATCGAGGGAAATCCGGACTCGAGGAACTGCCGGATGGCACGAGTTCGGTGGCGCGACCCGACATTTCGCTGATCCTTTGTTCGACGCGATCGAGAGCGCGCTGAACGAGACGGATGGTCGGTCCCACAGTGGAAAAATCCTTGAGGCTCAAATACAGATTCAGTGCCTGGCGATAGGCTTCGGCTGCCCGGTCCAGATAGTCGGATTCCTGCGGCATTCCGTATAACTGCCTGGCATTGCGTGTGAGAGTATCGCCGCGCAGCCGATAACCGTCGGCGAGTTGCACGGTCTCTCGTTCACCCGGAGTATAGCCATTGCGTTCGGCCTGGCGGAGCGCGTCGGCGCCTCGATCAAGATCCTGAAGGCCGTAAATGAAGGTTCGCGCTAATCCCAGAAAAGGATCAGGCCAACCGGGCCTCAGCTCAGCTGCCTCGCGAAACGCCGCAACGGCCTCGGTCAAATCGCGTTCGGCCTCGGCGATCTTGCGTCTGGACCTTTTGGCTTCACCATTGATCCTGTGCAAGTGTCCTTCGCAATAACGCAACGCTGCCCTCAGCTGCCGGTCATCGGCTGCAGCAGAAACCGCACGCGCCAGCGCGGCGCGCGCCGCTTGCCATTGAGCCTCTCTCACAGTGGGTAGTGATGTGCGGTAGTTTGCAATGACACGATCCGCCAGGACCGCGGATCGCTGAGTCAGGGAACGTCGAAGTCCCCTCGTGGCGAAG
>DATFXZ010000210.1:0-2397 GCA_035315305.1 Terriglobia bacterium
TGGCGGGTTCGGTGTTGTTCGGCCTCCATCCTGTGCTGCGGGGTCAGCAGCCGCCGGCATCAGTTGGGACGCCGGATCCGTCTCTCATTGAAAATCTCGTCGCAGCGTATCGAATACTTGCTCAGCAAGGAGTGCTCGACGGGTTCGGTCACGTCAGCGCGCGGCATAATCGGGGCGCCAACCGATTCATCATGTCTCGATCGCTCGCGCCGGAACTCGTGACGGCAGCCGATCTCATCGAGTTCGATCTCGACGGAAACGCGGTGGACGCAAAGGGCCGGTCACTGTATTCGGAACGTTTCATCCACGCTGAGATCTATCGAGCCAGGTCCGATGTCGGGGCTATAGTTCACAATCACGCACCATCATTGCTTCCGTTTGGTGTCACTGCTGTGCCGCTGCGCCCCGTTTACCACATGGCAGCTTTTATCGGCAGCGGAGTGCCCATTTTCGATATTCGCAAGTCGTTCGGCATGACCGACATGTTGGTCAGCGACTCTGCGAAAGGACGCGCGCTGGCTCAAGCGCTAGGCGACAAGGCATGCGTGCTGATGCGAGGACACGGTGTGGCTGTGGTGGGCTCGACGATTCAATACGCGGTCGGACGCAGCATCTACCTCGATGTGAACGCGAGAGTGCAGGCTCAAGCGATGGCTTTAAGCAGCAATGTGACCTATCTTGATCCGCAAGAGGCACAGAAGATGATGGAGGGTGGCGAGAATCGAGGATATGAACGGCCGTGGGAACTTTGGAAGGCAAAAGCCATGGGGAAGTAGGTTGCTGAGCCTCGGATGATTCAGGTGTAAAATTACACGCCATGAAGAAAACCGTACGCAAATCCGCTCCAAAACGCATATCGCGAAGACAGTGGTTCTATACAGCTGCGGGAGCCGCGGCAGTGCCCGCAATACGGCCAGCGCAAGCCTCAAAGCTTCGGCTTACGATGGCCTGTTGGGATTACGACCGCACGCGCGGATTGAGGGAAGGTCGAGTCTCCTTTGATGGAATCGAACTGACCTATCTGCCTCTGGTCGTTGAAGAGACGTTTTTCCGAATGCTTCGCTACCACGAGTTTGACGTTGCGGAGATGTCTCTCTCGTCGTACACGCTTTCGCTGTTTGCCGACAAACCGCAGTTCATTGCGATTCCGGTTTTCCCTTCCCGCATGTTCCGGCACAACGGAATCTTCATCAACGTGGATAGTCGAATTCGCGAGCCGAAAGACCTGGTTGGAAAGCGCATCGGAACGCCGGAATACCAACTGACCGCACCCGTCTGGCAGCGCGGGATATTGAGCGACGAATACAACGTGCCGGTGACAAGCGTTACCCATTTCCAGGGTGGACTTGAAGAAGCGGGCCGCGAGGAGAAGATCAATCCGAATCTGCCGCCAAACATCAAATTGCAGGCGATTCCAGCCGGCAAGACACTCTCGCAAATGCTCGAGGCTGGAGAGATCGACGCGCTGGTTTCTCCACGGTCACCATCAAGCTTCAAGCCGGGCGGCAAAGTCCGACGCCTCTTCGAAGACTATGCAGCAGTGGAACGTGATTATTATCAGCGCACGAAAATCTTTCCTATCATGCACGTCGTCGCAATCCGCCGGGACGTTTACGAAAAGTATCCGTGGGTGGCTCAATCTTTATTCAAGGGACTCATCGAATCCCAAAAGATCACCTACGAAGATTTACATGAAACAGCCGCGCTAAAGGTGATGCTGCCCTGGTTGATCAAACACGTTGAAGAAACCGAAGCCGTAATGGGCAAGGATTTCTGGCAATACGGTCTGGAGCCGAACGTGAAAACGCTGAGCACGTTCCTTCGATATTCCTACGAGCAAGGACTTGCAAAGCGAATCCTTCAGCCGAAAGAACTATTCGCGCCCGAGTCGCTCGAGTCGTTCAAGATTTGACTTTCCGTTTTGATAAGATTGACGAGCGCGATGATACGTACGATCAAAGCGATCTTCTGGGCATCCGGGACTGTTGTGCTGGCCGGCGCGGCTTTCGCTGCGGGCCAGGACGCAGCTCAGGCGAAGGCCGAAAAGATTGTTAATACCACCTGCTTGACCTGCCACGGGCTACGCCCAATCCAAACTCAGGCCCTCGACGCCGCGAACTGGAAAAAGATCGTCGATTCGATGATTGAAAAAGGCGCGATGGTTGAAAAAGAGGACGTGCCCATACTTGCCACGTATCTTGAAGACAACTTCGGACCCCTTCCGGAAGGCGCCGGGAAAGAGATTCTTCTTAACAAATGCACGAACTGTCACGACCTGAAGCGAGTGCGACAACATTTTGCCTCGCCTGAAGAGTGGGCGGACACACTCAGCTCGATGGAAAACGAAGGGCTGATGCTCTCGGAGGAAGAGTTCGTAACTGTGCTGAAGTATTTGGC
>DATFXZ010000211.1:0-3624 GCA_035315305.1 Terriglobia bacterium
TTCGAAATCAGAGCAGCGATTGTGTTGAGAGCGTTGAAGAGAAAATGAGGATTGATTTGAGCGCGTAACGCCTTCAACTCCGAGCGAGTTGCACTTAGAACCAGTTCCTGTTCGCGTTGCTCTTGACAAACCCTTTGGGCCCGCAGGCGCTGGCTATCCAGTACCGATCCAAGCGTTCGGCCCAACATGCGTAACAACTCCGCATCTTCGCTGAGAAAGGGAGTGTCATCGGGACGCGGCAGGATCGAGATCACCCCCCACGGCCTGGCGTTGATGAGCACTACAGAAGTGAGTTCCCCTCTCTCGCGATTGAACTTGGACGTGCCTCGCGGCGTCTCAATGCAGTCGATACATACCTTGGATTGGAAGATCTCGGACAACGTGGATTCGGCGCGCTCCAGCAGTTCCTCCTCATTAAGAGCGCCCTGCAGGGACTCTGAGAAATGCGTGGAGGCTTCGATAGGGCTAAACCGGCGCCCGAGCCATGCCCGATCAATCCAAGAGGAAAGTGTCGAGTATACCCACGGCGCAGCTAGAACAAATGGCAGCACAGTGAGCGCGGTGACCGATCCCTTCAAGTACGCCAGGCGGTGAAACTCCAGGTAAGGGACGATGAGTGCGGAATAGGCGACTAAGGCTATTAGAGCGAGAAAGAAGAGCGCGAATCGTTTTACAAATATGTCGAAGAACGTCAGCCGTTCGCCATAGTAGACCGTCACCAACACGAACGCCATCGTCAGGCCGTACTTTGCGAGAAAGTCGAGGTACGGGGTCCAGCGCACCGTTGCCGCGAGGTAGTCGATGACAAAAACGCAGCCCAGTGCAAAATACCATTGCCGTCGACGACGTTGAGACCGGTTATCATCTCCGCGGTGTGAGATCAAGATGATCACGATTCCAAAGAGAACGCCGGCAGTAAGCACAACGTCGGATGTGCTGCGCAATAGATCCGGCAGGCCAGGTGCCCACGGCTTGTTTAAGCCGAAAAGCGATAGAGTCCACAACACGGACATAGGCAGCGCGAGAGCCCATGCCGCCCGGATGGCTGCGTGCCAGAACCAGTGGGGTGGTAGCCGATTCCGTTCCGTAATATAAAAGAACTGCATCACAACTGGCCCGATAAGCGGACGCGTGATGATGTTGGCCAAGTGAAAGACGAAAGGATCTTCCGTAGCCTGTCCGTCCGAAAAAACAAACCAGACATAACCCGACAGCGCCCTAAGGTAAATTAGAGCGAATCCCACAGTGAGTGCGCGCCACGCCCAGTCGCCCCATACCGGTTTGCCTATGCGGTATTGCCGGTACTGGAGATAAACGAGGTGGCAAAATGAATAGGCCGCGAACGTGTGCAGGATTAGTAGCGCAAGAAAACTAATCTGGTCTCGGCTCATGTCCTTTGCGGCTATCGTTCACGCTATTATAGTCCCTTGCTGTCGTGTCCTAATGGAACAGTAGACCCAAGGAAAATCGGAATGGGTGCAGTATTGTCGTCGCGCCATTCGCTTGCTTCGCACCATAAGCCCAGCCGTCGTCCACGGAAATGCGGAAACTGATTCGCCCTGCGGTCCGGATGTCCAAACCGCCGCCCACCGCCACGGCGAAGCCATCGTGCCTGGCGGTCCCTGAGAAGTTCAAAGCCGGCCCCGCAGTGTGGAAATTCACGCTGGAATGGGCGCCACCGAGGAGGACGTGCGCAAACGGTGCAACAGGTGTGTGGTTGCGCAACTTGATCTCGGGCCCGGCCAGGAACTGGAAGAGCCGTGTATAGGATACGGCGCTCTGTGTGGGGCAAACCGGCTGGTCACATGGAATCAAGAAATCCTCCTCGTTGTAGTGGCCAAAATGTGCGGAAAAATCAGCCTTGAGACCTAAGCTGCGGTTTAGATTTTGAATTACTGCAGTTTCTAATCCGACGCTACTGTCGAGATCGGTTCCTCCATTGCGACCTGGTCCGATTGGGATCAAGACCGAACTGGTGATCACGCCCGAATACCCGGCAAATCCCTCGATCTTTGGATATTGGGTGCTTGCCTCTTGTGCCGAGATTCGAGGTGTCCAACTCGCCGTGATCATCGCTGCAAGGAGCAGTCGTCGCATTCGGAGTCTCCTTAACGTATTCGCGTGTCGGGATCGGCCTCCGTGGCCCTGAGCGTCAGTATGCTCACAGTCACAAAAACACGAGAAGAAGACCAGAAGAGTGGTCATTTGGTACCGATGGACGGCGCGGAACGGCGTTGGACGGCGTGGTCTGATTAGGGACAAACGGGGACTACCAGTGCAGCCTGCACGCTGGACGCTGCGTGATTAGTCCACCAGCGCTAGAAGGGCAGGCCAGTTGACGTAAAACCGCGTTGCCAGAAAGTTGAAATCGCCACAAAGAGATCGTGTTTAGTTTCCGATTACCGACATACCAGGAATTGGATAGATCGGGGGAAAAGCGCCGTTCATTGCCGGCACTTGGCGACTAGACGCTGGCTCGCTCGCCTCGAGCTTGTGATAGTGCACAAGAGCCTCATGCAACTTACCGAATATCCGCGATCCGCCAATCGCCTGAGCCATCTGCCGTGCGGTTCGTCTCAAAGCCATCCGCCGCACCCAACAGTTTCAGGTTAAGCGATCCCCCAACGAAAACCATCTCCTCAAGGGCGGCATCCACTGACTTGAGCGTGAGAATTGTATCTTTACCTTCGTGGAGTGCAAACTGCGCCGACCGCCGCATCAGTTCCTTAATGAATGCTGCGCTGGCACCTTTGGTTTTTGAAACAATAGCGTCCGCCACGGCGTCATTTAACTTCATACCGTGTGCGTATAACCGGGCAAGCTTCGCCCGTCCGGTTTCATCGGGCAGGGGAAATTCAATCGCCTGATCGATGCGGCCAGGCCGGGAAGCAAGCGCGGGTTCCAACTGGTCCGGCCGATTCGTTGTAAGGATAAAGATCACCTCCGCGTCTTCGCGCAGGCCGTCCATCTCATTGAGCAACTTGTTGAGCATTATCTCTTGACCTGGATGCTGCATCTGGGTTCGTTCGCGGGCGATCAGATCCACGTCCTCGACTACGACGATCGAGGGCTGCAGGAACCGAGCCAGTTTGAAATAATGCTCCAGCAGAACCACCTGCTCGGCTGTGATCAAGAGCGTGGTGTGTCCAGGCATAGTGCTAGCCAGATAGTGGATGGTGTGCGTCTTTCCCGTGCCGGGAGGGCCGTAAAACAGAAGCCCTTTTTTGACCGAGAGTCCCATCTGCCGGATTTGCTCGCGCACTCCGATGAATCCCGTCAGATTACTTTCCAGCAAAGCAACCGTTTTTTCGGGAAGGATGACGTCTTCACGGCGGACTGGTCGCAGACGATGCACTTTCACATTGCCGGTGCGCCCTGTGTAATCGAACGCCATTTCAAGCGAAATCACTTTGCCGCGATATGTTCGGCCCGTACTGATGCTTTTTTCAAGCCGATCAAAGAACTGCTCCGAAAACTTAATGCCTGCCTCGCTGCCGGGGGTTGCGACATCGACCTGTATTCCGAGAGGCATTCCCATCTGCATCCCACGCCCGATGAGTACGGCGAACGGGAGGCCGTCGTCGTTCGATATCCACAACGCTTCCCGGACGCAGCGCGCCGGCA
>DATFXZ010000212.1:0-5351 GCA_035315305.1 Terriglobia bacterium
GAGCCTAGGTCTGGTCAAAACGACAAAAATTGTCAGCTCTGATTACGCGCGCGTGCACGAAGGCTTCGTCGCTCTGCGTACAACTACGGACTTGCCTTGGCCGTCTTCTTTTTCTTTGCCGGTGCCGGTGATTTAGGTATCTTGGCCGATCGTTTCCCGAACCGGCGTTCGAATTCCTGCAAGGCAACCTTGAGGACATCCAATCGATTGGAATCGCTCGGTAACCCTTCCGCCAACGTTTGGGCCTGATGCAATGCGGCTTTGAGTGTGGTTTGCTCACTCGCCGGCAATGCGCGGACCGCCTCGAGCAGCGCCACTGCGGCCATATAGCCGACAAAAGGTTGCTCTACGTCGGGGTTTTGAAGCCGTCCGGCCAGCCACTGCAGATGATCCGGATCGGGAAACATCTGGAGAATCGCTATCGCAGCCAACCGCAGACCCGCCGACTCCGATTGCATGAATTGATCAAGCAAGCTACGCGCTCCCGCGGCGTGCGCCTTCATCTGTGAAAACACAGCAGTCATCCGACGCGTGCGGACGCTGCTGGACGGCATTTCTCGCCGGATTTTTTCGTAATCGTCTGCTAGGGCCAGAAGTGCGGTTTGAGCTGCCGGATCGACGGTGTCGAGCGATTTCGCGATGGAAAGAGTCGAAGTAGCGCGAGACTCTTCCTGCAGAATGTCGCGCATGGCTCGCAGAAGTCCGCCGCGAACGTGCTCGGCAAATGCCGCGTGAGCAGGATATGTTTCCGTCAGTCCTAGTCTGGAAAGCTCCTCGCGAAATCTGATCACCTCGGTGATCTGCGAGATCTCATCAGGGCTAGGAATCGCAATCTTTTCGTCGCAAAAGTAAAACATGATTCGTGGAAGATGGCTGGTCTTGCGCCTTGCTACAGCGCGACGAAACTCTTCAATGGTGCCGCTAGGAGCGTTTGCTGTCGGTGTGCCTACGCGTTTCCACATCACGCCGACGAAGATGTCGTAGTCAACCGGTATCTGCCGGTTGATGACGTCCTGTGGCATGCCGAGGTCCGGGTACGCATGAGTTTCGTATCGAACGAGTTCCAGGATGAGACGTTTTTCCGGCGCCAAGAACGCAAGCACATCATTGATGTCCCGGATCAAACGTGCCAGCGCATCGCGTTCTTCGATAACGTCGCCTGGTGACGCGATAAAGACTTTTAATGTTCGAGATTGAGCAACGTCGGGCACGGCGGAAGGATACCATGTCGGCATCGCCGGACTGTCAGGCCCATCGTGCGGCCTGCCCGCACTCGGTCAGACGGTCAGTTCGGTCTTGGCTCCATTAGAGCAATATGTTTTTATTCATCAGAGCGAGTTTGCAATGAGTGTGACGCTTCCACCTCTTAGACCGAACCGACACGTTCGCGTCGTGTTATCGAGAACGACGCTTCTGTCTTTCATGTCTGTTTCTCGGGCCACGGCAGTGGCATTGGCGGAATTGGGCATCGGCGCCTTTTTTTCGGTTGGAGTCGCGAGGTCCTTCATTGGCGAGTCCGCTCCCTGGTTCATACTTGCGGCCTGTGGGCTGTCCGTTTTAGTCCGAACCATAGATATTGAAAGTTGGGCTCTTTTCATACCTGGGGGTCTGATTGGCCGCGCGGAGCGCGCTTTTGGGCCTCGGATAGCGAGCTTTGCGGCAGCAGGTGTGATTACGGAAAGACTCCTTCTGGTGGCGATCGCTTGCGTGCTCTGCGGGCAGTATGCCGTAAGTTTCGGTGCCACTTGGATGGCGCAATGGAGCGTTACCGCCCGGCTCACAGTGCAAGAACTTGTAGTGGTGGGAGCCACTATTTTGATTGGGCTGCTATGGACACGCTCCCGACTCGCGTTTTCTCTTCCCGCTGCTGGAATCGCGAGGGCCGTGTGGTTCGGCGTCGGGATCATTGGCGTGTTGATCGTGTTCGGTGTTGCGACACTATTGCGCCACGACGTCTCGATCATTGCTTTGTCTCGGAGTTTGCCACGAACAGTTGAAATCAACAGCAACCTTTTCAATCGGGCGCTTCAGATAGTTATCGGCTTCGCACTGGTCCTGCCCGTTCTGGGCGGCGGCGATGCTCTGGCCCGCGTGGCGCGCGAGTTTGCAGCGCCACGGTTGCCGGCACTACAGCGCACCACCTTTTTCCTTCTTGTATTCGTGTTCGTGATCATGGTCCCGTCATCGTTTTTGTTCGCAGCATTGGTTCCTTCGGCGCAAGCGTCCATTTGGTCGGACACTCCACTGTCTGGTCTGGCACAGCACCTGGATCTTCCAGCATGGGCGATAGCCTTCATCGTAGTGCTTGTCCCGGTCGCCGCCCTCCTGATTCTTGTACCTGCTGCAAATGCCGCGCTGGAAGATACCGAGCAACTGCTGCGCCGTCTCTCGACGGAGCACATTCTGCCGGAACAACTTTCACGGCCATCCACGATCTCGAAAGGGGGAACTAACTCCATGAATGCAGCTGCCGCCGCAGCTGTGCTCGTGACCTTTGCCAGTGGAGCACAGGTCGCATGGCTAAGCCGTGCATATGGAATGGCGCTAGCTGTTACTCTTGTCTTGAAAGTTGCTGCGCTCGCACGGTTGCGTAAAACGCACCATGAGCCACGGCCATTCACTGCTCCGTTCAACATCGGTTTGCATCACCGCGAAGTACCAGTCGGGTTAATTGCCGTCGGCATTTTTGCAACTTTGTGTGTGTTGGTGATCTTGCTTCGGGGCGATATTCCTTCCCTCGCGGTAATGAGTCTGGTAGTGGCTCTGGGACTGGTCTTGGCCGCCGGCCGGAAGGCTGCCAGCTCCCGGATAGCGGTGGAAGAAGAGCTCTTTGAGCTCTCGACTTCGCCTGACGTATCCCTGCAAGAAGTAAAAGTCCAACCTGACAATGTTTTGGTATGCATCCGCCACCCCCACTCTCTCGCTCATGTTGTTGCTGCACTTCATGAGGCCGGCGATCGTGATGTTGTGGTCGTGACTGTACGTCTCCTGGGAATCGACGTGGATGATGAAACCGGAGGGGGTACAGCTTCTACACGCGAAGAGCGATACCTGTTCTCACGAGTTGCCGCCCTCACAGAGAATTACGGCCGCCCCGTTCGCTTTCTCATCGTGCCGGCGCATGACGTGTTCGACGCGATAATTGCTGTCGCGATACGGCTACACTCGTCGGAAGTACACGTCGGCGAGTCTGCGACTCTTTCCGCGGACGATCAAGGCCGTCTCTTAGGCGAAGCCTGGGAACGCGCCGATAAGCCGACACACCAACATCTTCGACTTGTAATTCATCGGGCCACCGGAAGAGCGGATTCGTATCACCTCGGCGCTCATCCGCCCTCTCTAACTGCCAACGATCTTGATCTGATTCATCGTGTCTGGCTTGACGTTGTCAAGGCCGTCGGGCCACAAGTGCATCATCACGATGTCGTTCGCGCAGCCCTTACACAAATGGAACAACAACTTTCAGGACCTCAACGGGAAGATGCCCTTGCCGTCATCCGCAATGTTGCTCGGCCCGCGGACGAGTTAGCCGCTGCGGTACGAGCCGGAAACTACCAGAGGCTTCGAGATCTGGTGCGCAATCGTCACGCTAGCGATCTCGCATCGGTTTTAACAGAGCTCGGCACTGAGGAGCAGGTCGTTGTCTTCCGTATCATTCCTCGTAAACATGCTGCCGCTGTCTTTGAGTACTTGTCTCTCGAACAGCAGGAAGCGCTATTGAAGGCGATGGCACAGGAAGATGTCGCTGCACTCCTGAACAACATGTCGCCGGATGATCGCACGATGTTCCTCGAGGAGTTGCCCGCTGCAGTAACGCGACAACTGCTCGCGCTCTTGACGCCGGCCGAACGCTCAGTTGCATTAACACTTCTTGGTTATCCGGAAAATTCGATTGGCCGGCTCATGACGCCGCATTACGTCAGCGTGCGTGAGCATTGGACAGTCCGTGAAGTACTGGACTATATCCGTAGCCACGGTCAGGACAGCGAGACTCTCAATGTTGTTTACGTTGTTGATGACCAGGGCTTACTAATTGATGACATCCGCATTCGCGAGTTCCTGTTAGCCCCATTGGATAATCGCGTAAGCGACCTTATGGACCGTCGATTCGTGGCCCTTAAAGCCACAGACGACCAGAAAACCGCCGTCGCCACATTCCGCCAATACGATCGCACCGCGCTGCCTGTGACGGATACCACCGGTATGCTCATTGGGATTGTCACGATCGATGATGTTCTGGATGTTGCCGAAGAAGCTGCAACCAGGGAGATCCAACGTATCGGAGGATCGGAAGCTCTCGATGAGCCGTACATGCGTATTGCGTTCGGACGCATGATCCGGAAGCGCGCAGGGTGGTTGACCGCACTGTTTCTGGGGGAGATGCTGACCGCCACAGCCATGGGAGTCTTTGAGGCAGAAATCTCGCGCGCCGTGGTGCTGGCGTTATTTGTTCCGCTGATTATTTCCAGCGGCGGCAACTCCGGATCGCAGGCGGCAACGCTCGTCATTCGCGCGCTGGCTCTTGGTGAGGTCGGGCTCAGGGACTGGTGGCGGGTTATTCGTCGCGAGGTTATGGCGGGCTTGGCTCTCGGCGCGATTCTTGGGACCATCGGCTTTCTGCGGATCTCGATCTGGTCCGCGTTCTCCGATATCTATGGTCCGCATTGGGTCTTGGTTGCCGTGACTGTCGGATTGGCGCTAATTGGAATCGTACTGTGGGGTACGCTGGTTGGATCTCTTTTGCCGTTTATCTTACGCCGGTTAGGATTCGATCCGGCCACATCGTCCGCACCCTTCGTAGCGACGCTAGTTGACGTGACTGGATTAGTGATCTATTTCAGTGTAGCAATGATCATTCTTCGAGGAACCTTGCTTCGACCGACGCAATGAAGACAGCAGCGCAGTTCATTATTGCTACTCCAGCATTACATGTTGCACTTGTAGTTTCGAGTGCGTCATCATCCAACACGATGAATGTACCTATTATCTGCACACTTACCGGTCCGGAACTGGCTGAACGCAAGCGGACCGTTCTTGATACGGTCCCAAACGCGCAGGTGCGAACGTATCGCTTGGCAAACGGTTACGCATATGAATTTCCGGCGGGCCGCGAGGTGTTGGAAAAGTTGAAGACTTTGGTTGCGCTGGAACGCCAGTGCTGTCAGTTCCTCGCTTTCAGTATCATCGAGATTCCAAAAAAGATTCGGCTTGAAGTGACCGGTTCTCCGGAGGCGTTAGCAGTCATCGAAGATTTATTTGGGAGTGCCGACAAGCAATGAGGCTTCCCATGACACTCGTGCTGTTGTTTGTCGCCGCTGTCCTCGAGGCAGGGGGAGATGCGCTGGTCCGCA
>DATFXZ010000213.1:0-5748 GCA_035315305.1 Terriglobia bacterium
ATCGGCGAAAGATATGGCCCACGAGACCAGGTCGCCGTGAGCGACTAAATGATCAGGTCAAGCTCGAGACCCTGCGACTCCAGCACGTCCACAAGGACACCCTTCTCGATCAGATAGCCCGCAAGGTAGGGTACATCCAGAGGAGGAAGAATCGTTGCGCCCGCGGGAGAGAGCTGTCCATAGCCACCCATGGAATCCCGATTGGCCACATATCCCGGCGGATTGGGCGGGTTGACCACAATTACCTTATTGAACCGCACCTGTTGACTCCCAGCTTTGGCTGTTACTGCGAAGGTTTCCTGGCCTTTACAATCCATCCTGCCGCGAGCCAACGGAGCCTTTGGCATCGGCTTTCTTCCAACCGCTGCGTCACCCAGAGCGCACCCCATGGCCAGATCTCATCCAACGGGATGTAGTAATATCCCACGCTCTCAGTGATTCGTGCCCCTTCTGATGTGAGAAGCTGGTGAGCCGCGCGCTCCGTAAAGAGAACCCGTTTTTTCATGTGTGCCCACAAATCCTGCCGTATCCTCTTCAAGACAGAAACTACCGGGTAAAAGACGTACAACTTCCACCACGAATATGGGCTGGAGAGGTTCGTAAACGATACAATGAGAGTGCCACCCGGCTTCAGTACGCGGAGCATTTCCCGCACGGCTTGATGCCGGTCGTGAAGTGCATCAATAACTCCCATGCACAGCACCGCATCGAACTGACCATCAGGAAAATCCATGCGCATGGCGTCACCTGATAGGAAATGCACGCGCTCATTCTCTTGAAACAGTTTTCGAGAGATCTCGATCATCCGCGGTGAAGGATCGACACCCCAGAATGAGCACCCTCGTTCCAGCATTGCCTGCGTCATCACGGCTGGCCCGCAGCCGACGTCCACGACTTTGCCTCCGGGTTGATCAAATAACTTCAGCACCTTTTCGCGGCGGACCCGAAGTGCGTAACCACCAGGCGAGTTTTCTTGGTAACTCCTGTAGTAGTCTTCAGCCGATTGATCGAAGAAGTCGACTGTGGCGGCGGATTCGCCGTCGCAAATAAGGCGGTTCATCCTTTATTGACCAACACCGCGTGACCTTGAGCGGAACCAGCGTCTCAATTTTTTTCCGCCTTCATCGCAACGATGCCGTTATAGATCCAGGCAATGATCAGGCCGGAGAGGTATCCAAGCACGAATGCATACACCACGCCGATGAGACTTCCAACAAAAGTGACGGAATAGCCGATGAAATACTGGCTAAGCAAGCTCAGGTGAGGACCGACGACAGGTCCACCTTTGATTACGAGCCAGTTCGTGGCGACGAAGATAACGAGACTGAAAAGTATGCCTAATACGATACCGAGGATGTTCCCGTTCAACCGAAGGACTGCCTGCGTCAGAAGTTCGTCTGTGTACTCCGGTGCATCATGCGCAAGCTCGGAAAATCGTGACGACTCGTTTTTCTCGATGCGGCTCATCTGGCTGATTGTTGTCTGCGTTGTGGAACGCTTCGTTGTGTCGAACGCAGAAGCGCGAATTCGTCGTCCGTTTCAGTCGCTTCTTTGCTGCGAATTTCTTCATGAAACTCCTGGTCGACGTTTACCTTCCAAATGTCGTAATTTGCACCAAAAATGTTCTTGACGGTGAGCATTGCAGTCAACATTGAGTGATCCTGGTTGTTGTACTTGTGCATTCCGTTCCGACCTACCAGGTAGAGATTACCGATGTTCTCCAGAAACCGCCGAACCGTCCACAGGGCCTCCGAATATGTGGAATCGTAAACAGGATATGCCTTCGGCACGCGTACTACGGTACCCTCCAATATATCCGCTTCGTCAGCGAGTCCGAGCTGAGACAATTCCTTTGTAGCGAGGCGAACAAGTTCCGCATCATTCATCGCCCATAAATCATCACCTTCGAAGCAGAAATACTCCAGTCCCAGACAAGTCTTGCTGGGATCGGGCACCATCTGAGGGCTCCAATTTTTGAAGTTCTGGATACGGCCAACTCTAACCTTCGGATCGTGAACGTAAATCCAGTTATCAGGAAAGAGTTGAGGTTTGTTGATTATAAGCGCTATTGTCAGAAAGTCTCGATAATTGAGCTTCTCAGCAGCCCTTAATACTTCGTCGGGTGCCGCAGGGTCTAGCTTCTGAACCAATTCTCTCATCGGCATACTACTAATAAAGTGCGTGCCCTGTATGACGCGCCCCTCGCCTCGAGTCTCTATTTCCAAGCCGGTCACAGCTCCGGCTGACCAGAAAATTCTGTTTACAGAGGTCTCCAACAGAATTTTGGTTCCGCGAGCCTGAACCAAATCCAGGACTGTGTTCCACATCATGCCCGGCCCGAGCGCAGGGTAATCAAAAGCGTCAATCAGAGTCTTGATGATCTCGCCTTTCTGTTTCACTCGGCCTCGGATCAGCGCATCCTTGACAGCGGTGAAGAGCGATAGGCCTTTAATGCGCTGCGCGGCCCATTCTGCGGCGATTTCGTTACATGGAATACCCCAAACCTTCTCCGTATATGTTTTGAAAAAAATTCGATATAGCCGTTTACCGAAACGATTCGACACCCACTGCTCAAAAGTTACCTCCGGCTTTTCTGGAAACATCCGAGCGCGAAAGTAGCTCAACAAAACCAAAATACTGTTGATGATGCCGAGGCCAAACACGACATTGGCCGTGTGCAGTGGATAGTTGAAAAATCGCCCGTTGTAAAAGATTCGGGAAAGTCTCTGACGCCTCAAGAATTGCCCGTCCTTCAGCACCTCCCTCCACATATCATCAACAGCTTTGACCTTCGTAAAAAACCGATGTCCTCCGACATCGAAGTGATAGCCCTTGTGACAAACGGTGCGCGATAGCCCACCCACGACGCTGTCCTTTTCAAGCACGGTGGGACGAATTCCCGCCTTCGAGAGCTCGTACGCCGCAGTCAAACCGGCGGGACCAGCCCCAATGATGATGACAGCCTTCTGAATTTCGGGGTCCACGCCTTCACTCTTTATGAACAAAATCGGCCACGGCACTTATCGAAGTCTTGAATCTGATGACTTGGAGATAGAGCGAAAGAAACAGATTCCGCAAGAACGCCACGAGCCAACCAAAACAAAAGCCCAAAACAAAACCGTAGACAAGCCCGACGAGACTTCCGCCCCAAGTCACGCTGTAGCCGATGATGTATTGACTGAGAAGTCCCAATGTGGGTCCTACAACAGATCCGCCCTTAATCAATAGAATGATTGTTGCTGTGAAGATCCCCAACCCGAACCAAAGACCGACAGCCAGGCCGAACGCTCCCCGCTCCAGACGCGCGAACGTCTGGATTAGTACCCTTTCAGGACTGCGCGTGTTCGGAACGGACGAAGGCATAGGTTTAGACATGAGCCTGCACGTCACTCACGTGCGCGATGCTCTAAGCCGTTTTTGAATTGCTATCGAAGTAAGTCGCTTTTGGAAGGAAGACAAGCTACCGCCCTTTAAGTACCAGACGCATCCAGTACAGGCAGGTATTTCATCACATTATGCGGACTGAACTCTGAACGAGACCTGCAGAATTGTCAAGGGTCCGACATCGGCGAATCTTTGAAGCCCTTCCGGGCGATTGCAGACCCAGCGAACCTCTCCAATATGTCAAGGAAAATGACGACACCGTCTTAGCCTTGGACTAGCTGTGCCCCGTCACGGCACCGCCGAGTGGGAGAGTTCTGGACGTTGTGCCCATATTTCATAGATCCCGAATTCCGCAGCCTTCTCAAAATCGTCGTGGATCCATGTCTGCAGTTGCGGCATCGCCTGCAAGAGTTCGTGGTTCCGAAGAAACGAGTTCTTCTCGATTATGATCACTTCTACTTTGTTCTTTCGCAGAGATCTGACAACCGTCGCATCCACTTCGGGAAGATCCGACATGCGGAAACTGTGCCCCGGCAAGATGAGGAGCCACGGTTGAGGTGAAACTTTTCGGTGCAACCCATATAGCAGCGTCGAATCCGGAAAGACAAAAAAGTTCGTGTTCGCCTTCGCCAGCCAAGCGTTCACGTTTTCGAAGTCCTGGCGGGTCAATTTCGTCGTCAAACCGCGGTCTGGACCCACGAGTGTCGGATCTCCCCACACGAGACGTGATGCTCCCGGCACGTTCACTCGTTCAATAAACTGTGTTTTGGCATTGAATTGCTGCACCAGCCGGCTGGCTGAAACGGTCCAGCCGGTCAAGATTGGTGTGCCAAGTAGATAGTAGGTGCCGATAAGCAGAAGCGCTGCTGATACCACTAACGTAATGGCGCGCCGCTCCGCAAATTTCGTCCGCCATACGGCTGGAAAACACAAACCGAACGCTAAGCCATTCAGCAGACCCAGATAAGAGAGGCTGTTTTCGGTCTCATTCATCGTCATCCCTGCAAAGATATTCAGCAAAAACACGTAACCCAAACTGATCCAACAGATCACTACGGCATTGATTGTCGCCAACCGGGACCGAAAGGCCACACGCGAGATGACAAAAATAAAAATGAGACCGAGGGCTTTGCGGCCAAACGGCCACGTTCGTTGCATTAGAAATATGTCAGTAAGCGAGAACAACCGGGGTATTCGGCGAATAGCGAGATTACGTGACATGAGGACAGGCGTGTGCCAAAACAAAATTGGGGATGAAAACAGCAGCAGCCAGGCGACAAATAACGTGAATACGATCAACATACCGGCGGAGACTTCCACCAATGCGCGTGCCATCTTTCGCCAATCGGGCAGGCACAGAATGACAGCCGCACCTAACGGGACAGGTAGAAGCACAGCTCCCGCGTTTTGCTTGCTCAGGATCGAAAGGGCCAACGAAGACCCGGCAATAACACGAAGACAAACGGACACGCGCTCGCTGGAATAAGCCGTCTCAACCAGCAGCGTTAACGCGATCAAGTTGAAAAAGAAACTCGTCTGTTCAAACCACAGCGTTCCAAAGGGGGCTTGAAACCAGAAGCCAGTGAGTATGCCTCCGGCAACTGCTGCAAGCCGAAACTGCGGGTCAGGCAGTAGGCGTCGAATGATGCGCATCACACAAACAGCTGCGAGGCTGTTCAGTATCGCGGCCGAGAGCACCATTGCCGAGAAATCAACGCCCCAAATCCGAAAGAACAGCCACTGGATGACGAAGGCTACTGGTCCAAAAGTCGTGAAGAAGTCACGATAGATCACCTGACCTTGCATCAGACGCCATGCGCCATCAAACAAGACGGATTGATCGCACAGAAACAATCCGCGATGCCCAACGATCCACACCACGATGCCCGCCAGAATTGTGGTTATGGCGTAGGTACAGATCCACAAAACTCGTGCTGTTCGGATAGTTCCAATCATTATAGAAGCGAGAATTTGGACATAAACGAATCACCGGGCATTCACCAGACTCTACTAGAATGTCGTCGCTGAGTTCCGCCGATCGTTGTCGCAGCCTTCGACGCTTACTGCATTCAATACCTAAATTCGAATCGCAATTTAGCACGCTTGGTTCAGAAATGATATTCACACTATTCAAGGACTTTCCAGGCCGGAGATTTCCGAAAAATGTTGTAAGACTTAAGGCGACCTTGACTAGAGCAAACCTGCAAAAATATTCTCTTGGAGGGTGTGGGTGGCATGCTTGCAGGCGTCGCCTGGCGACGAATCTGTATCGAGTCGTATATCCGAAAGAACAATTCAGGCAATTCTGAGACACGCAAACGTGAGCACTACTCAAACGTGCTACATCAAGACGGCCACGGATGA
>DATFXZ010000214.1:0-7209 GCA_035315305.1 Terriglobia bacterium
GGAATGCACAACTTCGTTCAGCAGGTCACAGATACCGATCTCCGTCGGGACACTTCGCGACGATTGAAACTCCGGTTCCGGGACAAGCTGCGCAAAAGGGGTCCTCACGTAAAAGCCTGACTGAGGACGCGGTTCAATCCAGCCTTGATTCTCGAGCCAGAAGTAGGCCTGCAAGACGGTCGAAACGCTGACGCCCTGCTGCCGTTTTAGACCGCGAATTGAAGGGACTTTATCGCCGACACGCAGCGCTCCCTTGCGGATCTGGCCTTCAATCTGACGCGCAACTTTTAAATACAAAGGCAACTTGGATTGCGCCATTTCTTTCATAGCGGTTTTCCCACTGTACATTCCCTCGGGCGTGCCGAACAGACTCAGAACTATAACAAATCAACGGGTACAGTTTTTGACTGTACCCGTTGCCGCTTGCAGAACCTGAATCTGTTCGTCACGACTCTGAACTCCTACCCTCGAGTACATGCTTGTACACTCATTGATTTTCACAATGCTCACACAGTTTGGAGCGATCGAAGGACAGGTTCGCGATGCCCGTACACACATGCCGATTACGTTGGCTAAAGTGGAGCTATGGACTTCGCAAACACCCGTTAACCTGCAACACACAAACGCTGACGGCCGTTTCCAGTTTGCAAATCTGCCGGACGGCGATTACTCGATTTCGGTGAGTTACTCCGGATATCAACCCGCTTACGTCGATGTCAGCATGCCGATGGCTGCGTTGCCGGTCGTGGTCGATATCGTCCGCAGGGAGACCTCGCCAACGAACATCCAGCCGTCCATATCGTTGCGTGAATATCTGGTTCCGAAGAACGCACGAAAAGAGTTCGATCGCGCGCGCAAGGAAGCAACACGGCAGGACTGCCGCAGCGCAATCACACACTTTGAAAACGGTCTTCGGGTTTTCGATCAGGACGCCTCAGCCCACAATGACCTAGGGAATTGTTATCGCCAAATCGGACAGCTGGACCGGGCTGAAGCCGCGTTTCTTCGCGCCAGGGAGCTTACGGATTCCATCTATGTGTCCTTAAACCTGGCGGAAGTGTACACCGCACAGAAACGATTTAAGGAAGCGGAGGCGGTTCTCCTTAGAGCAGTTGAGAAAGGCTCGAACACAGGCGATGGCTATTATGGGCTCGCCCTCGTTTATTTACAGCAAGGGCGGCAGGACGATGCCGAAGCCGCTCTGCTTCGAGCGGACAGTTATCCTCATAAGATTGCCGATATACATCTAGTTCTGGCAGAGATCTACTGGCAGAAAGAGAAGTCTACTGATGCTTTCAGCGAGCTCCAGCGGTATCTGAAGGAGGCACCGAACGGCGCGCTCAGCCAACGTGTGCGGGAGGTCCTGAAGGGAAGAGGGAAACCGTAGACGACAGCTGTTTGGGCCACGGTGTAGTCCCCTCCTCGTGAGGAGGGGTGTCTGCGGCATCAAGAAAATTTTGGCCAAGCCCACCTTAGCGCCGCAGACGGCGTGGTCGCTCACAAGCCATATTCCGACGTGAGCGACGACTTTTCTTAATGTCGCGTCCACCCCTCCTCACGAGGAGGGGACTACGCGACCTCCGCTACGCCGCTGTAAAATCAGCAACCAATTTGTCCACACCTTTTAAACCCGTCGCCTTACTTTCCACTAAACGCCTTCCAATGGAAGAGCAGCGATTCGCTCGTGTGCTGCTTTGCGTAATCCCAGCCGTGGTTCCCGGGATATAGATGCGCTTCGTGAGGATAGCCGGCTTTCGTGAGCATCTGATCGAGCTGGCGGGCGCCGACGTCAAAGCCGAAATCATCCTCAGTGCCGCAGTCGAAATAAAGCTTCAGGCTGTCCAATTTCTTCGTGTCTTTCGCGAGCGTCATCGGGTTGTTGGCTTCCCAATAGGTAAGATCCTGGCCTATCCCATAGATCCGATCGAACAGCGCCTGGAAGCGCTGCAATCGTCCTGCGGATACCTTCGCAGCCGACAAGTCTTGAAGCAGGACAGCGCTATGGGCGCTTGCAGACCCGAATAGATCCGGGTGCTTCATCGCGATCTTCAGGGCGCCATAACCACCCATTGATGTACCGCTGATTCCGCGTGTCATTCTCGATGCGTTAACACGGTAGCTGGATTCAATCAGGGGCAGAAACTCCGTCACAACGACGTCTTCCCATTTTTCACTGCCGTCGCGCATGTTCGTGTAGAAGCTGGTTCCCCCGAATGGAATTGCAACGATGATCTCACCGATTTTTCCTTCGGCGATCATGCGATCCAAGATCTGGTCCGTCTGGCCGCGCGTGCTCCACCGCGTTTCATCTTCGAAAAGGCCATGCAGGAAATACAGCACCGGATACTTCTTGCCGGGCGAACTGTTGTAGGAAGGAGGGAGGTAAACGCCGTATCTCAGCTCTCGTCCCATTAACTTGCTCATGAACGATTTGTATTCGACATGCTGAGCCAGCAGTTGGGTGCTGAAGAAGAGCAGTAGAACGAGCGCGCGAATCATTGATTATCCTCCGGGCTTATTCCTCCGGTGAGACCTCGCGGGGTTCTTCCGGAGCACGTGAACCGTCGAAGTGTCGAATCCGCAGGCTCTCGGCTGCGATATCGGTCAGATCGACAATGGACGCCGCACTCACGCCCATCGTAATGGCAATTGTTTCGCTGAGTTCTTCTTTGGTTGCGCCATATTTCAGCGCTTTTTTGATATGTCCTTCAAGACAGCCCTTGCAATGTGTCGCAAGGGATGCAGCAATCGCGACGAGTTCTTTCGTTTTGCGGTCTAGTACCGAGGTTTTATAGGTCTCCTGGTAAAACTGAAAGTAGATCTTCCGCATTCGAGGATCGACCATCGTGTATGAAGGCCATTTTCCGTCTTTCGCATTCGGCTTATCCGCCATTAATTCCAACCCCGTGACAACGTTACAAGCACGGGAATGGTACGTGTTAGACTGCGAGCCCGTCAAGCGACCCCACTGTGCTACGATAATCTGCTCATGCTACAGACGATTTTGCCAGAGCGCGTAGCGCGCCTCAATGACACGGAACTCGACGGCCGAATCCGCGCTGCCCGTGAAAAATTGGGTCGCCGTCTAGTCATTCTTGGGCATCATTATCAACGCGATGAGGTGATCAAGTTTGCTGATTTCCGCGGGGACTCCTTCAAACTGGCGCAGTGGGCGGCGAACCGAAAAGACGCTGAATACATAGTTTTCTGCGGCGTTCACTTCATGGCGGAAAGCGCCGACATCCTGAGTGCCGATTATCAAAAGGTGGTTCTGCCGGATATGAGTGCCGGCTGCTCCATGGCAGACATGGCCGCCCTCGATCAAGTTGAGACGTGTTGGGAAGATCTGGAGCGGGTGACCACAGGCAAAATCGTTCCGATTACGTATATGAATTCAACTGCGAGCATTAAGGCGTTCTGTGGCCGTCATGATGGGGCGGTCTGCACATCGTCGAATGCTCCGGCAGTGATGCGCTGGGCGCTGGAACGCGGCGACCGGATTCTGTTCCTCCCCGATCAACACCTTGGCCGGAATACTGGATATGCTCTCGGATTAAGGTTGGAAGAAATGCCGGTCTGGGATCCTTACGAAGATCTCGGTGGAAACTCCGGGGAGGCCTTGAACAACAGCCGCGTTGTTTTGTGGAAGGGACATTGTTCGGTCCACCAGCGATTCCTTCCAATGCATGTCGCTCAGGTGCGATCTCGTTATCCTGGAATCCGCGTGATCGCGCATCCCGAATGCCGGTTCGAGGTGGTACAGCTCGCAGACGAATCCGGCTCTACGGAGCACATCATCAAATGCCTGACTCAATCACCGGCCGGAACGAAATGGGCCGTGGGTACGGAAATCCATCTCGTGAACCGGTTGATGAAGGAAAATCCGGATCGGTTCATCATCCCTCTCGACGATTGCGGATGCCTGTGCTCGACGATGTTCCGGATCGATCCGCAACACCTGCTCTGGTCTCTTGAAAATCTGGTCGAAGGGCGAGTTGTGAACCAGATCAGTGTGGAACCGGACGTCGCCGCGAATGCTCGGGTTGCATTGAACCGGATGCTCGAAATCGCGGGATAGCGGCTTACTCGAGACGCGTATCACCACAAAGACACAGAGACACAAAGGTCTAGCAGCTTGGTATGAAATGTTCGTTTCGTTGAGCTGCCAGACCTTTGTGTCTTTGTGGTGACACCCCGCTTCTCCTTGTTACAATCCGATCCCATGTACTTCAGGCAGTTTTACTTGGGCTGTCTTGCCCACGCTTCATATCTCATTGGGTCCGGTGATGAAGCCGCTGTCGTCGATCCTCAGCGGGATATCGATATCTACCTCGACGAGGCAAATGCTTTAGGTCTGACGATCAAGCATGTCATCGAAACCCACTGTCATGCCGATTTCGTTTCCGGTCACCATGAGCTCGCGGCCCGCACGGGCGCAAAGATTTATTTCGGTGTAGGCGCAGCTGCGAAATTCGACTTTGTTCCTGTCCATGAGGGCGATGAGATTGTCATGCAGGATGTGACGCTGCGTTTCCTTGAAACGCCCGGCCACACTCCCGAATCCATCAGCGTGTTGATCTTCGATCGGGAAAAATCGGTCACAGAGCCCTGGGGTGTCCTTACAGGCGATACGCTTTTTATCGGCGACGTCGGCCGGCCGGACCTGCTCGGATCGCGCATGCCGGCAGCGGAACTCGCCGGGATGTTGTACGACTCGCTTCACAACAAACTTCTGGCGCTTCCTGATGAGACTCGAGTTTTTCCAGCCCACGGCGCCGGTTCGATGTGCGGCCGGAACATTTCCAGCGAAACGTCGTCCACAGTCGGTGAGCAGCGGCGCTTCAATTACGCACTACAGCCTATGGCGCGAGAAGCGTTCATCAAAATGATGACGACGGACTTGCCGGAAGCGCCGTCGTACTTTAGCCGCGACGCAAGAATCAATCTTGAAGGTCCGGTTCTCATCGATGAGCTGCCCGAACCGATCGCGTTCCATCCCGAAGCAGTTCAGAAGATGCAGCGGGGTGGGCATCTCATCCTCGATACGCGACCCGCGTCTCAATACGGCACGGGGCACATCCTCGGATCGTTGAATATAGGCCTGGGCGGCCAATTCGCTTCCTGGGCAGGCAGCGTCATCAAGCCGGACATCCCGCTCCTCGTCGTTGCAGAGGATGCCCCGAGCGTTCGCGAAGCGCGCACGCGTCTAGCACGAGTGGGCCTGGAGAAGGTCAGCGGCTTCTTGAAGGACGGCGTGCTGGCGTGGCATCAAGCAGGACTCCCGCTCGCGACGATCGAGCAGATCTCCGTGGAGGAATTGCGCCTTCGGATAGAAGAGGGCTCTGTCGAAACCATCATCGACGTGCGACGGCCGCCGGAATGGAACAGTGGACATATCGAAGGCGCGCTACACATGCCGCTGAATCATCTGGCAGAATCCGCGTTGTCCCTGAATCGCGACACGAAGATCGCAGCCCTCTGTGCCGGTGGATACCGTTCGTCGATCGCAACCAGTCTGTTAGAACAGTTGGGATTTCGAAACGTGTCGAATGTTGTCGGTGGCATGACGGCCTGGAACAATGCAAAACTGGCCGTCGTCGTTTAGGCGTGGTAAGGGCAAAGCGTTACGTTGTTCGTGGGCGCGTTCAGGGTGTCGGGTATCGGTATTTCGCGCAAGGAGTAGCGGAAAGGTTGGGGGTCACGGGCTTCGTTCGTAATCTTGCGAGTGGCGAAGTCGAAGTTCATGCGGAAGCGGACGAACTGAAGTTGCAACTGTTCAAACAAGAGCTTAAACGTGGTCCTCGGATGGCGCACGTTACTGATATTGCCGAGAGTGACGTTCCCGCTTCGGGATCGTACTCATCATTTCTAATACGAGGTTGAACATGGACGATTTGAAAAAGATGATTCGGGAAGTTCCGGACTTTCCAAAGAAGGGCATCCTTTTTTACGACATCACAACGCTGCTGAAGGATAAAACCGGTTTCAAGAAGGTCATCGATGTCCTTACGGATCAAATTCGTCCGCTTCGCCCTGATTCCGTTCTCGGTATTGAAGCGCGCGGGTTCATCTTTGCTCCTGCGCTGGCATATAACCTCGGCGCCGGGTTCGCTCCCATTCGCAAGCCGAAAAAACTTCCAGCAGAGACGGAACGCATTAGCTACGAGCTCGAATATGGTATGGACACGTTGGAGCTGCATAAGGATGCGGTGAAGCCTGGTATGCGCGTTGTCATCGCGGACGATCTACTCGCAACGGGTGGAACGGCCTTGGCCTCCGTTCGCCTGGTTGAGAAGCTCGGAGGGGACGTAGTCGCCCTAAGTTTTGTCATCGAGTTAGAGGCGCTCAAAGGTCGAGATCGGCTGAACGGGTATAACGTTGTTTCGCTTCTGAAGTATTAATCTCGGGGGTGATATGCGCCCACGCTTGCTATTGCTGGCAGCCGTGTTGACGGCACATCCTGCCTTTGGGCAAATCGATTTGTCGGGCGAGTGGAGCAACATCACTCACGAAGACATCAATCACCGCCAGAGCGTCGAGATCGGCGACTACACTGGTCTCCCTATTAATGAAGCTGCGCGGTTCAAGGCTGAAAGTTGGGACGAAGCCGTTCTCGCAACCCATGAACGGCAATGTATTCCCCACCCGGTGACTTATGCGATGCGCGGACAGCCGGGAAACATCCGCATTGGAAAGATCGACGATACGGATACCGGGCAGATCATTGCATACACCATTCACGGCACGTACGGCCGCCCGAGAACGATTTGGATGGATGGGCGCGCACACCCATCCGATCGTGCGCCGCACACTTGGGCCGGGTTCTCGACGGGCAAATGGGAAGCCAACGCACTGGTCGTGACAACAACGCATATCAAGATGGGCTGGATCATGCGCAACGGCGTGCCGACCAGTGATCGCGCGACGATGACCGAAAGGTTCATCCGTCACGGCAATCACCTGGTGGACGTCATCATCGTCAACGATCCCGTTTACCTGAGCGAACCGTTCATTCGTACTCAGGATTGGAGACTCAACCTCACGGGCGAACCCAACGCGTGGGGCGCGTGCAGTCCCGCCCAAATTGCTGATGAGATCCCGAACCAGAAGAAGGGATATGTGCCGCATCACCTACCCGGCACGAATGAGCACTTACGTGAGTTCCAGGTTAAGCGAGGCGTGTCCGCGGAAGCTGCACGAGGTGGCGCG
>DATFXZ010000215.1:0-2456 GCA_035315305.1 Terriglobia bacterium
GCCTGAAGGGGCCGTGTTGATCGAAGTCGGCAGCACCCGTGTGATTTGCACGGCGTCCGTCGAAGAATCTGTGCCCATGTTTCTGAAAGGCCAGGGCAGGGGCTGGATCACCTCAGAATATTCGATGATCCCGCGCGCAACTAGTACGCGCACACCGCGTGAATCCACGATTGGAAAGAAATCCGGACGTACGCAAGAGATACAAAGGCTGATCGGCCGCGCGCTGCGCGCCTCGGTTGAATTGCAAAAATTGGGTGAGCGGCAGATCTGGATTGACTGCGACGTCATTGAAGCCGACGGCGGGACGCGGACAGCGTCGATCACGGGAGCGTTCGTCGCGATGAGTATCGCGATCGAAAAGCTGCTCGCATCAAAGAGTATCAGTGAGAATCCGATTCGATCGCATGTTGCGGCCGTGAGCGTCGGAATCGTGAAAGGAGTTGCGATGCTCGACCTGGATTATTCGGAGGATTCGGCCGCTGACGTGGACTTCAATATCGTGATGACCGACCGGGGCGAGTTCGTCGAGATTCAAGGAACCGCGGAACGGTCCCCGTTCAATACAACCGCGCTGGCGCAGCTCTTGGACCTTGGGCGACTGGGTATTGGCGAGTTGATAGAGATCCAACGTAAAACGCTGCGATTTAGCCGCAGGGTTCAAGGATGACCCGTCTGGTCATTGCGACGAAGAACCCCGGAAAAGTCATCGAAATCCGCGCGGCATTGGGCGAACTGCCTGGATGGCATCTTGAACCCATTCCCTCCGAAGTTCCGTCCATCGACGAAACCGGAAAGACATTCCTCGAAAATGCCATTCTAAAAGCCGAACACTACAGCCAATTCGTCCACGACCTCACACTTGCCGACGATTCCGGCCTGTGCGTCGAAGCTCTGGAAGGACGGCCCGGAGTGCATTCGGCGCGGTACGCGGCAGATCCGCCATCGAGGATCAAACGTATCCTCCAGGAAATGCAATCGACTCCGGATGGCGAGCGGAATGCAGTGTTCTATTGTGCGCTGGCTCTTGCTCGGGGCGGAAAGACCACTTGGACTGTTCAAAAGGATGTTAAAGGTGTTATCGCCCATGCTCCATCGGGTACGGGCGGCTTCGGGTACGACCCGGTTTTTCTGTTGCCCGACTTGAATCGAACAATGGGCGAACTCGACACCGAAGACAAAAACCGCCTAAGCGCCCGAGGCAAGGCGGTCGCGGAACTTCGTAAATTCCTGCTTTCGCTGTGACACTTTTTCTTGTAGCCGGCGTCTGTCTGTGATGTCGTTCTGGAGAGGAGTCTTTTAACATGATTGGATTCGTCATTGTCGCCACCCTGCTTACACAGGGTCAGCAAGGCCCAAAGACACTCGATGTCGATCCGGCGAAGGTACTGCCCGCATTGGTTGTGCCGGCCGGCACAGTAATCCCTGTCAAGTTAACCAACCGTATCTCGTCCAAAACCGCGAAGGATGGTGACGGGATTTACGCGAAGACGGCATTTCCCATCACGGTCGATAACAAGATCGTGATCCCCGAGGGCTCCGGTGTGAGGGGCAAGTTAGTTGAAGTGAAGCGGCCCGGCCGGGTAAAAGGCAAAGCCGAACTCACGCTCAATTTCCAGACTTTAGTCCTGCCCAGCGGAATCACTGTACCGATCTATACGTCGCTGGGTGGCGCCGGCGGAGCGGGCGAACGGAAAGGTGAAGCCACCGTTCAGGGCGACTCCAGCAAAGGCGACGACGCTGCAACCATCGGGAAAACCGGCGCCACCGGCGGTTTGATCGGCGTCATAGCCAATGGGGGCAAGGGCGGAGCTGTCGGCGGGGCCGGCGGCGCCGCTGTAGGAACCGCAGCCGTGCTGCTCACTCGTGGCAAGGATCTGGTTCTTGAACCGGGCACGACGCTCGAGATCGTGTTAGATCGACCGCTGGAACCGTAGGATTTCTTAGCCATTCACTCCCACTCGCAGCGTATCCGGGTTGCGGGACTCCGGGCGAGATCCTGTTCAAGCAGGCGAAGGTACAAAGCTTCGGTCTTGCTGAGCATTCGGTCTATCGCGAACTCATCGGCGACGCGCCTCCGCGCTCTTTCGCCAAAACCGTGCGCCATTTCCGGCTGGTCCAGCAGCCGGCAGATAGCATCGGCGATTTCTTCGGAATTTTCGGCAGGAACCAGGAAACCGGTCCGGCCGTCTTCAACCAGCTCGGGATTTCCTCCAACGCGAGTTGCGACAACCGGTATGCCGGCCGCCATGGCTTCCAGGATAACGTTCGATAGGCCTTCAGTGAGCGATGGATGTACGACGATGTCAACCTCGCGCAAGATGTCAGGCACATCCTGTCGTTCACCTGTGAAGATCACCTGATGATCAAGCCTCAGTCGCTGAGCGAGCATCTCTACTTCAGACGGGTAATTCTTTTCAGAGGAATCGGCGCCGATCATCAGAAACCGGACATCCCGC
>DATFXZ010000216.1:0-6136 GCA_035315305.1 Terriglobia bacterium
CGCCGACGTCCAATTTGTCTACGGCGGGACAACGACGGCTGCAGGCGTCGGCCGTGACGGAATGAACGTCGTCTCATTTACGGATACATCCGCGCCGATGGGTTCATCGACGATTGCAGCGACATTCTCATTCTTCAAGCGCGATACCAGCGGTCTCACGATCGATGAAGCCGATATCGCTTTTAATCCTGCCCTCGACTTCTCCACGAGCGCCGAACAAAACAAGTTCGACATTCAGAGCGTGCTCACGCACGAGATCGGTCATTTGCTCGGACTGGATCATTCGGCAATGGTGTCCTCCGTAATGGTGCCCTTTGGCGTGACATCGCAACTCGACCAGCGGACGCTCGCGTATGACGACATTGCCGGCATTACAGAGCTTTATCCGAAACCTAGCACGGTCGCAGTTGGTCAGATTGGTGGAGTCGTTCGCGCTGGGGGAACTCCTGTTCTCGGTGCACACGTTGTCGCGTTGAGTAATGCAGGTACGGCCCTAGTCTCGACGCTTTCGCAGCCCGACGGCAGTTATACCTTGCGTTTCCTGCCGGAGGGCACATACAAGGTCTTCGCCGAACCGCTCGATTTACCCGTAACAAAAGACAACATCGGCGGCGGATTCTACGCCAACACAAGAACGGATTTTGGAACCACGTATTTTGGGAACGTTTCGACACAAACTGATGCTCAACCTATCGCTGTGAGTGCCGGCGGCAGCTCGACAGCAGACATTGACACGTTTCCAAAAAGCAGCACCGGTCTGAATCTGACGAGGCCGGCTTTTGGAATTCGGGTGGCTCGCGGAGTCGCTGGGATACTGACGGTCGGTGGCGAGGACATCACTTCGGGTGTTGCCTTCACGACGTCCAGTTCCGGCATCGTTCTCGGCGTGCCCACTTTTGGTGGAAGCATTTCTTCGGCGGCTTCGACTAGCGCCCAAATGAATGTTTCGGTAGCGACGAATGCACCGATCGGTCCGGTCAACCTCGCCGTGAACCGAGGCACCGACGCATCGATTGTTTCGGGCGCATTTGTAATTACAGACACGGCTCCGCGGACTATCACAGTGACGCCGGTGTCAGGGTCGGCCAATGGCGGCACAGCTGTAACGGTGAGGGGCGTCAGCTTCCGGTCCGGCGCACAAGTTTACTTTGGCGGTTTGCCCGCATCCGGGGTAAGCGTCGTCGATTCGGGAACGATTCTCGTCAATGCTCCGCAGAATTCACCAGGCGCGATGAATGTCGTGGTTGTGAATTCCGATGGCACGTGGGGTTCCGCTCCAGGCGCGTTCACATATGAAGCGTTGACGCCCGAAATCACAAGCGTTACGCCGTTGAGCGGTCCGCTGGCAACCTTGGTCGTTATCGGCGGACAGAATTTCGACTCCCGTTTACAAAATGTGGCCGTCCAGTTCAATGGAATTCCAGCGCGAGTTATCAGCGCCACGTCGAACAGAATCACGACGGTCGCGCCCTTTGGCGTAACGACGGGCCCAATCACCGTCTCAATTTTCGGAAAATCCGCAACTGGGCCTGTTTTTACCGCAATTGCCTCTTTGCCGACCACCAACCTCGCGACGCCGGCATTCAATTTTATTGATGCGAGTGTCGCCGCTGGAGGCGCAAACCTCGCTTTCACCAGCAATGATGACGCAGTTGCGTCCGCAGCTTTGCCGTTCAATTTCACTTTGTTTCGGGACATTTATCTCGCGGGTTCGGCGATCTCCATTTCAACGAATGGTTTCCTAAGCTTTGAAAGCGTGTCGGCCGCCCAAACATTTCAGAATGGTCCGCTTCCCGGGCAGAGCGTAGCGCAACCGAGGGGGGGTACAGGAGTCATTCCACCTTCTCTTATAGCGCCGTTTTGGGATGACCTTGTTATGAAGAGCGGCAGCACCATCAGCGCGCGAACTGCTGGTAATCCACCGAACCGGCAGTTGGTTGTGGAATGGTCGAACATGAGCATTCTCGACGAAAATGGAAGCGATCGCGGGGCCGGCCTGACCTTCGAAGTGGTGCTGTTCGAGGGGAGCAACGACATTCAGTTTGTGTATAACACCATGAGTGGTCCATTTTCCGATGGATCCGGCGCTACCATCGGAGCCCAAAATTTGAGCCGCTCCACAGCGGTCCTGGCGGGTTTTAATCAGCCGATTGTTTCCTCGTCACAATTCAAGACATACCATTTCAACAATGGCGCGTATACGGAATTGGCGCCGGATGCCACGCCTCCCCCGACGCCGGTTGTCACAGACGAAGGCGCCCTGACAGCAAATAGAACAGAGCTAGCTGCATCGTGGGTCTCCCAGGATCCGGAATCCGGAATTCGCGAATTCCAGTACGCGATCGGTACGTCGCCGGGCGGTACGGACGTGAAGTCCTTCGACTCAACGACGCAAAACTCGATCGTCGTTACGGGGTTGAATCTGCAACCCGGAACCACGTACTTCTTTGCTGTTAACGCGATCAATACCGTCGGTCTCGTCAGCAGCACGGGTGTTTCCGACGGCATTCAGTACGATCCTGAGTATCAACCCCAAATCAAGATAATTCCTTCGGCCCCCGAAAGTAGCAGCCAATTCACGGGAATAGCGCTTCTGGCTCCCACCGCCATGAACGTTGTCTTGAGAGCTTACGATTCGAATGGCGGCATGGTTTTCGGGTCTGGCATTCGCAATCCGTCGACAGTTTCTTTGGCCGCAGGCCAGCAGTACGCCAGGCTGATGCCGGAACTCTTCGGATTGCAGAGTTTCGATGGTTGGATAGAAGTTGAGGCATCGGCCTCGGGGTTGGGAATTTTTACGGCGACGGGTGGATCGGACATGTCTACGCTCGATGGTACCGTGGCGCGCGAGACATCGGATGATTTCGTGCTATTCCACGCCGGCGCAAACGGGATTTTCGTCAACCCATCCTCACGTGTGGCCAATGTGACGATGGCGTCCCTGAGTGGGCTAGGCAGCGAGTCTTTTTCGATTCCATCGCAGGGAAGAGTTGTCAAGCCGTTAAGAAGTGCAGTCCGCGTTCAATCATCCGAAGCGCTCGCCGCGATCGAGCGATCGGATCGTCCGGGTAAATTGGCGATCAATGAAGCAGTGCCTGTGGCGGCTGGACAGGTCACACTCGTATTCCCGCAAGCGGTCATGGGAGGCGGATATACGTCGACATTAACGCTGGCAAACATCGGCGGCAATGGACAGGTCCGTCTGACCTTCCCTGGAGTGGATTCAATACAGTCTCTCGCGGCGAACACCACCGCTCGGATACCGATGACTAGCCAGGCAGGTAATGTCACCGTCGGAGCTTTAACGGCGTCTGCAACGGACGGTTCCTCCCTAGTCGGTGTCTTGGATATCGAAAACGAAACCGGATTGGTGACAATAGGCGCGCGTCCTGCGGCAACAGAGTTCGCGTTTCCGCACGTCGCAAACGGCAATGGTCTTTTTACGGGCTTGGCCTTCGCCGCCGGAAACAGTACCGCCAGACTCACGATTGAAATATTTGAGCCGCCGGGCGGGGCACCAAAGTCCGCCACCATCACGCTCGGAGCAAACCAGCAGCTAGCCCGTCTGCTCAGTGAACTCGTTGCCGGCACGGCAACACAGATGGGCGGATACATTCGTATCCATTCGGACCAACCGATCTGGGCTTGGCAGATTTACGGCTCGGCCCAGGTGATGGCTTCGGGTCCACCGTTGTGATGCTGGTTGGGCCAGGTGGAATCCCCTCCTCACGAGGAGGGGAATCTTATTCTTCCTCTTCCTCTTCGCCAGCGCGGCCGGCCTTGGCGTGCGCGATCACTTTATCGGCGAGGTTGGCCGGCACCTCGTCGTAGTGGCTGAATTCCATCGTATAGCTTCCGCGGGCGCCGGTCTTCGATGTCAGGTCCGAGGCATAACTCAGCATTTCCGCCAGTGGAACTTGAGCCTTGATGACGGTTGTATGCCCGCGCACCTCCATGCCCTGCACGCGACCGCGGCGGCTGTTTAAATCGCCCATCAAGTCGCCCGCGAATTCTTCCGGACCCTGCACTTCAACGTTCATGATGGGCTCCAGCAAGATGGGCTTTGCTTCCTTGATTGCTTTCTTGAATGCTAAAGATCCGGCAATCTTGAATGCCATTTCCGATGAATCGACATCGTGATACGAACCGTCATAAAGGATCACCCGAAAATCGACGGTAGGAAATCCGGCCAGCACACCTTTCTGCCTCGCCTCCAGAATTCCTTTTTCAACGGCCGGAATGAAGTTCCTGGGAATTGCGCCGCCGAAGATCTCATTCACAAACTCGAAATCGCCGCCGCGGGGAAGCGGTTCCATGCGGATTTTGCAGTCACCGTACTGGCCATGGCCGCCGCTCTGCTTCTTATGCTTGCCCTGAACATCGGCTTTGCCTTTGATCGTTTCGCGGTAAGGGACTTTGGGCGGATGGAGTAAAACTTCCACACCATACCGCTTCTTCAGCCGCGCCACGGCAATTTCCACATGCATCTGACCTTGGCCGGAAATCAAAAACTCTTTTGTTTGCGGCTCGCGGGAGTAACGGAGACCAAGGTCCTCATCCATCAACCGATGAATGGCAGTACTGATTTTTTCCTCATCGCCACGAGATTTCGGCTCAATGGCAAACGAGATCACCGGTTCAATCCACTTCACTCCTTCGTATGCGATCGGATGCCCTTTGTCGCACAGGGTGTCGCCGGTTTGCGTGTCTTTGAGTTTTGCAACAGAAGCAATATCGCCCGCATGGACCCTCGGGACGGTTACCTGTGTTTTTCCTTGGAGCAGGACGATGGAGCCGAACCGTTCGGTAGTCCCCTTCGTGGCATTGTAAGGCTGCAACTCGGTTGAGACGGTTCCGGAGTACACACGGAACAGGGATACGCGGCCGGTGAAAGGGTCGGAAAATGTCTTGAAGACAAAAGCAGAAAACGGTTCGGCGTCGCTCATCTTTCGCTGGACCTCTTTGCCTTGAAGGTCCTTCCCGGTCACCGTCCCGCGTGCAACAGCATCAGGCAGCAGATTCAAGATGGCATTGAGGAGGGGTTGGATACCGACATTCGTGTTTGCCGATGTATACAAGACCGGATAAATCTTTCCCTCCATCACTTGCTTCTTCAGACCGGTGACTATGTCTTCGTCACTCAGCGAGCCACTGTCGAAGAACTTTTCCATCAACTTTTCATCACTCTCGGCGACGGCTTCGACGAGCTTCTCTCGATATTCCTGCGCCCGGGTTGCGGCATCACCTGGAATTGCGCCTTCGCTGAATTTTCCGGAAGCGTCCGGCTGGTACGTATACGCCTTCATCTGAATGAGATCGATGACGCCTTTGAAGCCTCGTTCCTCTCCTAAAGGGATTTGGATTGGAACGCACATTCGGCCAAGGGTCTGCTGAACTGATTCAAGCGATCTCTCGAAACTTGCGGTGTCGCGATCCATACGGTTGACGACAACCAGGCGCGGCAGTTGAAACTCTTCGGCGTACGCCCAAGCCTTTTCAGTCTGGACCATTACGCCCGAAACGGCGTCAACGACAACGATTGCGGCGTCCGCTACGCGCAACGCGCCGCGCGCTTCTTGAATGAAGTTGCCGAAGCCCGGCGTATCGAGGAGATTGATCTTATTCTTGTTCCACTCGCAGAAAGCGAGCTTGGCGGAGATGGTGATTCTCCTTTCGATTTCTTCGTCATCGTAATCCGTCGCGGCGTTGCCGTCGTCTACGCGCCCAAGGCGATTGGTTGCGCCGGTATCGAAAAGGATCGCGGAGACAAGTGAGGTCTTACCGCTTCCTCCGTGTCCCACAATGCCGACATTACGAATGTTCTTCCCTTCGTAGACGTTCACGAATTTCTCCTTGTTGTTAGGGTCAAGCTTTGAAATCTAGCATATTCATCCTTGAAAACACACACCGCAAAAGTTAGGCTCAACTAGTGTTTGCGCCGATTTCTGCCATTTTCAGCCTGTTGTTTTTCGCCTCAACAATGCCCAACGGAATCCGATTGGTCGAACTTCCGGCCGGACCAGATTCAATTGAAATTGTTGCTGGGTATACATCCGGAGGATTGACCGGTTTCGTCTCCACCGAAGGCGCAAGGTCTCTCTTGCGAGACGCATACGCGGCAGGAGCGACTATCGAT
>DATFXZ010000217.1:0-5072 GCA_035315305.1 Terriglobia bacterium
CCTAGAAGCTTGCCGTCGAGCGACACCTTATAGACGCGGCCGGGAAATGCATCGGATGAGTAGAGCACCTGATTCGGTCCCGGTGTAATGCAGATCGCCCATGGCGCTCCACTCTGAGCCACAGCTGCTTGCGCACTGGGCTGATTGCCAAACCACGGCTTTGCATCAGGGGGCACAGGTACATCGATTTTGATTTCGTGCAGGAACTTACCATCGGAGTCGAACACTTGGATGCGGCGATTTCCACCGATCCGCGACATAGATGTTGCCCTTGGCGTCGGCCGCGATACTGTGCGGCGTGTTGAACAGACCTGGTCCAGGATTCTGAGTTCCTTGTGGTGTCGGCTCGCCCCATGACTTCACCCAATCGCCGTTCTTATCGAATTTCGCAACTCGGGAGTTGATGTAACCGTCGCTGATAAAGATATTGCCGGCGGGATCCCACGTTACATCGGTAGGCTGGCGGAACTGCCCGTCGACGGGAGGCCGCGGCGGGTTGACGCGCGTCCACGGACCGGCTTCATCCGATGCTTCTTTCTTGCGTCCGAACACCATCACGATACGGCCTTCAGGATTGAACTTGACGATCATGTCGGAACCTTTATCAACTGCCCAAATGTTGTCGTCTTTGTCCACACGGACCGTGTGAGCAAACGACCATGCATAGAGGTTGTGGCCGATCTCGCGAATATACTTACCGTCAGCGGCAAATTCCAGGATCTGCGCCGCAGTCGCTCCATACGCCGGTCCAGTTGTGTTGCCGCGACTGAATATGAAGATGTGTCCCTTGGAATTGACCGCGACTCCGGAAGCCTCACCCAGATGCAAATCCGGTGGGAGTTTAAAGAAATTCGGAACGGACTCGAATGGGATTTCCGGCACGGGCGCCTGCATTCCAAAGAATGCGGGGCTCAGGAACATAAGCATCGCCATGGCTATGACGCAGGTTTTCACGGTAGCCTCCTTAATTGGGCACCAAAAATAACACAGTTTTTCTGATGCCTAGAGCAATGTGAAAGGCGGTGCAATTGAAAGTGGGACTCACGGGGTCAGACCCTGGTGCGGAGTGCAGATATGTTACGTTTTGCCGGGGGGTCTGACCCGTTTGTGAGTCCCACTTTCAATTGCACCGTGAAGGGCGGGTAACTATGCGACCACCAGGACATCCGATCTCCGTCACCGAATTCGAACGCGATGTACGTTCAGGTTTGAGCAAACCGGGACAAAAGGAATTCTATTCGAAGTATTTTTATGACGATCTTGGAACTGCTCTTTTTGAAGCAATCACCCTGCTTCCCGAATATGGCCTGACGCGCGCCGACCTGCGTCTGTTGCGCGAGCATGCGCGAGAGTTGCCGCACCGTGCTGGGCATCCCTCCGTTATCGTTGAGTTGGGAAGCGGATCAGGAGACAAAGCGCGCGAAATACTTTCTTATTTCGCCGTCGAACGCCGAATTACGTATTGTCCAATCGATTTGTCGGCCGCCGCGTTGAGCCGGTGCCTGCGCGACCTCGACGATATTCGAAATGTCGAAGTCATTCCCATTGAGGATTCCTATATCCGCGGCCTTACGTCTGCCTCCAAGTTGCGCAAGCCCGGGGCGTCGATGCTCGTATTGTTTCTCGGCAGTTCCATCGGCAACTTCGAACCCGAAGTCGCAGAGACTTTTCTGCGCGGTGTCCGAGAAAATCTTAAACCCGCCGATGTGTTCCTTTTGAGCACGGATCTCGTGAAGCCGCTGGACCGAATGCTTCCAGCCTACGATGACGCGTTGGGGCTTACCGCCGCATTCAATTTGAACCTTCTTGCGCGTATCAATCGCGTGCTTGGCACCGATTTCAATCTGGCACATTTTCAACATGAAGCCCGATACAACGAAACCGAGCAGCGCATCGAAATGCATTTACGGTCGACGGAGAAGCAGACGATTCCCGTCAACCACAATTTCACCGTTGAACTCAATCAAGGTGAAACGATCTGGACAGAAAGCAGTTACAAATTCCACCCGGAACAGGTCCGGTCGCTAGCCGAACGTGCGGGCTTCAAATGCGAGGTTCAGTGGATCGATGAGGAGTGGCCGTTTGCTCAGACCGTGCTTCGGGTGGATTGACTTCGAGCAAAAACACAGAGACACACAAAGACACAGAGGCACAAAGGCGCGCAGTCAAAACCCTTATGCGCGCCTTTGTGCCTCTGTGTCTTTGTGTCTCTGTGTTTTCACCCATATCACATGAAATTTTCCGCTTCATTTGCTATGTTCCTTTTCACACAGATTGAATTGGGAGGATGAATGAAACTTCGAGTTTTGACTTTTCTTAGTATCGTGGCGTGCTTGTTGATGGTCGCTTCGGTTTTAGGTCAAGGGGACCCAATCTCTGGTACGTGGACGGGGACATGGGGACCGAGTCCGAGCGATCGCAATGATGCCACACTGCAATTAAAGTGGGACGGTAAGGCGCTGACAGGAAATGTTACAGGCGGCACCAACGTCGCAAAACCCATCCCGCTCCAGAAGACGACGTTTGATCCGAAGACCGGCGCTGTTCACATGGAAGCCGATGCATCCGCTCGCGGCCAAACGGTCCACTATGTGATCGACGGCAAAGTGGAAAAGGATACGATGACCGGTACGTGGAATCATGACAATCGAAAGGGTGACTTCAAGCTCACAAAGAAGTAAGCCAGTCGCGCATTGCGGCCGACACTTCCACCGGACGTTCCATTGTGGACATGTGGCCGCAATGTTCGATGACAACGAGCCGGCCATCAGGAATAAGCGAGACCATCTTTTCGTGGACGGCCAAAACACTCCAGGCATCCTCGCGGCCGCACAGAACCATAGTTGGACATTGTATTTGAGGCAAAACGGTCGTCGCATCCGGACGTTCCAGCAATGCCTTGATCTGCGCTGCAAAGATGTCCGGGGTCTTGCGCGCAATCATTTCTAGAATGGCGTTGATGAGTTCGGTGTCCGAAAGCCGGCCCGGATGCACCATTCGCTGCACCCATTCGGCTCCCATCGCGCGCATGCCTTCCTTGCGAGCCTTGTCCAGCAAACGATATCGCTGTGCCGCTTCTTCTTCGCCTCCCAGCCCAGTCCGGCGCGGTGCGACGGCAGTATCCAGCAAGGCCAGGCCTGACACGCGTTCTGGAGCCTGTCGGAACATTTCAAAGGCCACTCGGCCACCCATCGAGTGACCTGCTAAAGCAAACCGCCCTGGTCCGCGTTTGAGTATTGCTTCTGCCATGGCGGGTAATGAATCCAGGGAGCCGTGATCCGGGATGGTAATAATGGCGAGGTCTCGAAGATGGCGAGCTTGATGTTCCCAGACAGTGGCATCGCACATAATGCCGGGAACCAGGATGAGATGAGGTTTTGACATCTAAAGAGCAGCTACAAAAAAGGCACAAAATCCACAAAAACTTCTGTGTCTTTTGTGCCTTTTGTGTGCCGTTTTACTTCTTCCCGGTACGCCAGCCTTCCGCGTAGGTCTCGCGTGCCTGTTGGCCATACGGGATCGGTCCAACAGTTGCCCGGATTTCGATTTGCGTGTGACGTTCGACGGTCGGTTTCGGAGAGCCGCCGCTTTCTTCGCCCCAGATCAGCGTTACCTGAGTGCCCACTTCGCTATACTCCGTATCGATCATACCCAGCGAGAGCATGGAGCGTTCGTTGTAGCTGTAGCTGCTGAAAGTCGATAACCCGACCATCTTTCCGCCCTTCAGAACTTTGTCGTACGACAACGACGCGTAATTCGTTAAAGGCAGGTCGATCGTTTTGTATGCATCGCCCTTCTGGAACAAGGATCCGATAGCGCGGGTAACATCTTCACCATTCCAAGCGAACGTGACCTTCTTGCGTTTCGGGTTCTTAGCTATTTTTTGAAGCGCGTCTTTTCCGATGAAGTCATGATCGAACTTCGCCATAAAGCCATAGCCGAGATCCCAGGGCGTGAGGTAATAGTCTTCGATGTTATCGGAGTAATAGCTGCCTCCCAGTGAAGCTGTAGCTTCATAGCCCTTCCCGGGTAGCCATTGCCTGTAGGACTTCATCTTTTCGCCGGAGTAAACGGCGGGCATCGGGGAGGGAATCCATCCCGACTCAAGAGTGTTCGTCGCATAGGCTCTTGAGCCCACTTGCTTCAGCCCAAACTCCTCGCCGGCCTCAACAATAGCAGCACGGATTTCCTCGCGTTCCTCATGAGGGCCCCAAATCTCCAATCCAGGTGCGCCTGCCATTCCATGACGCAACGCGCGGACTTTCCGTCCCGCGATTTTGATTTCGCCCATGTTGAAGAACTTGATTTCCGGGATTGGCCCACCATTGAGTTTGTTCAGAACCTGCGTGGCGTTGGGTCCCTGGATCTGATAGCGGTAGAGTCTCCGAACAATTGGAACGTCCCGGGCGATGGACCGCTCATCTCTTGACAGAGTGACCTTATATCCGCCGGTCTCCGCATGGTATTGAATCCAGTTGTGTATGGATGGCCGGCCGACGAGAAGCAACTCATCCTTATCCAGGTAAAACAGAATCGCGTCGCCGATTACGTGCCCATCGTAGTTGCACCCGACAAATTGCTTGGCTTTGTTGACGGCGGCATTCTCAAAGCTGTTAATGCCGGTCGCGGTAAGCAATTTGATGGCGTCAGGCCCTTTAATCCACATGTCTGCCATGTGGTACGACTGGTTGAATAGAACACATGTCTCCTTCCAGGCACGTTGTTCATCCCTCCAGTTCGAAAACTCGGAAGCAACCACCGGATAGACATAAGGTCCCAGCTGCGAATTACGCAGCATCTTGACTGGATTGCCGACGGCTTGTATCGCCTCTTCTAAATTCTTATAGCTCACTACAAATAACCTCCTGACAGATTCTGGTCCCGCCCAAAAACCGTTTTAGATTACCATTCGCTGCCCCTCCGGCGGCGGGGAAAGTTCCAGAATGGTACCATCGACAGACCATGAACCTTCAAGAAAGAGCTGAGGAAAAATTCGGTAAGACGCGGGCCGACGAGCTGCAATCCGAAATCAAGCAACTCTCGGAAGAGATCGAAAAACTGCGGTCCGTTCC
>DATFXZ010000218.1:0-3697 GCA_035315305.1 Terriglobia bacterium
CAAAAGCAGGTCCTCACCCCCGGCCTAGTTCAGATGGTGAGCCTGCTCACACTGAATAAGCTCGAGTTGACCGAAATGATCCAGCAGGAACTGGTTCAAAATCCGGTGCTTGAGGAAGGTACCGAAATCGTCGAGAACACAAATGCAGAGATCGACCTTGATCAGGAGGGTCCGGAGCAGTCAACTGAACCCGACGGCACCGATGCTGAATACCAGGCCTTGTCCGAAGCCGCCGCGCGCGACCACTGCGTCACGGAACCTGAGCCGGCAGCCGAGAGTACCGTTGAAGTCGCCGCTCCTGCAGAGCCTGAGCCGGCGGTCGACGACCCGTACGGCGACATCGATTTTCAAAGCTTTGACAATTATCTGAACGACGGCGCCTCACGCCCGCGTGAAACGGAAATCTTCGAGAAACCGTCCTTCGAGAACTTCCTGGCGAAGCCCCAAACACTTACCGACCATCTGGAATGGCAACTTGGCTTGACCACGGTGGAAGAACACATCCGTCTCGCATGCCATTCGATTATTGGAAATCTGAACGAGGACGGATATCTCTGCGCCGTTGATGAAAACGGCCGTGAGATTTCGATTACGCTCGAAGAAATTGCCGAAAGCGGTGAACACACGCTCGAGGAAGTACAGAAGGCGCTCGAAGTCGTTCAGCACTTCGATCCGCCCGGCGTCGCTGCGCGAGATATTCGAGAATGCCTGATGATCCAGTTGACGATATTAGGCGAGGATGAAAGCATAGCAGTGGAGATCGTTCGCGACCACCTGCATAAGCTGCAGAACAAGCAGTTCAAAGAAATCGCCAAGGCTCTCAATAAGCCCCTGGATGTCATCATGGAAGAGGTCGAGATTATTAAACAGCTCGATCCCCGGCCCGGACAGAAATACAACAGATCGCAACCCCGCTTGATCGAACCTGATGTATTCATCGTGAAAGTGGGTGGGCAATACACGGTTGTGACCAACGAAGATGAGGTTCCACAGCTTCGCCTCAGTCCTACCTACCGGCACATGCTGGAGCGCGGCGCTGTCAACAAGGACGTCAAAAACTACGTCAAAGACTGTTTCAAATCCGCAGTCCAGCTTCTCAAAAACATCGAGCAACGAAAACACATCATCGTGAAAGTTTGCGAGGCTGTCATTCGCCGGCAGACCGAGTTTCTAGACAAGGGTATCGATCAGTTGAAGCCGATGATGATTAAGGACGTGGCGGAAGAAGTCGGTGTGCATCCGTCAACAGTGAGCCGGGCAGTCGCCAACAAATTCGCCCACACTCCGCAAGGCGTTTTCGAACTGCGGTTCTTCTTCTCAGAAGCAGTGAATGGTCCGATGGGCAATGGGACATCGCTGTTGATCGTGAAGCGAAAGGTGAAGAAGTACATCGAAAACGAAGACCCACGAAACCCGCTGACCGATGAGAAGATTGCACTGATGCTGAAAGAGGAAGGCATCTCGGTAACTCGCCGGAGCATTACCAAATATCGTGAAGATTTGAAAATTCCGAGTACACACCAGCGTCGCGTTAGGTCCTGATCTACAGTAGGGGCGGCTCATGTCCGCCCGGATGGAGGGTTGCCTATGAGTGTCGATATCACAGGTCGCCACATCGAAATCACCGAACCGCTTCGGAAATTCACCACTGATCGACTTGAACGGCTACGCGGGATCATGGATGAAATTCTTGAAGTCCATTTCATTCTGACGGTTGAAAAACATCAGCGCCATGTCGCTGAGTTGAATATCAAGACGCGCCGTGACTTTTACCACGGCGAAGAAATTACCACCGACATGTACACATCGATTGCGGCAGTGGTGGATAAGGTGGAAAAACAGATCCTGAGAGATAAACAACGCAACGTTGCGCGCAAGCGCCACAACAACAACCATAAAGGCGCAGAAGTGATCACCATTACCTCGGTTGTTGAAGTCGAGGAGGTTTTGGGAGAACAGTTGCCTCGGATCATTCGTTCCAATGAAGTGGCAGCCAAGCCGATGAGCGTCGACGATGCCGCTATTCAGATTGGGGATTCGGACCGGGAATTTCTGGTATTTCGAAACGCCGACACGGAGCGGTTGAACGTCGTTTATAAACGGAAGGACGGTAATATCGGTTGGATTGAACCTGAAGCTTGACGGAAATTCCGGAACGACTACTGGGCCGCAGATTACACAGATCTGCGTAATCCGTGTAATCTGTGGCTCAGGTCCATAATGCAGACATCTTCTTTCATCATCCTTACCGGCCTGAGCGGCTCAGGGAAGGGAACTTTCCTCCATGCGCTCGAGGATCGCGGCTTTTTTTGCGTCGATAATCTGCCCCTTAGTCTGTTGACGAAATTCTACGAACTCATCTTGAAATCTGAAACCGAGGCTCCGAAAGCGGCCATGGTCATTGATGTCCGCGAAGGGGAAACCCTGAGTGAATTTCCTGCGGTTTACGAAGACCTGAAAAAGAACTCGGCGCTACCCGTTTCGCTGTGGTTTCTCGAGGCGTCGGATGCGGTGCTGGTCCGCCGGTTCAGCGAAACGCGCCGGCCCCATCCCTTGGATCCGAACCGGGGCGTGCTTGAAGCAATTGCAGTCGAGCGGGAGTTGCTCGCGCCCATACGTGCGATGGCTGATCACGTCCTCGATACATCACGATTTACCATTCACGAATTAAGGGAGCACGCGGTCCGGTTGTTTGAAGAGCAACAGGCGCAGCACCTGCTGGTATCCCTCGTAAGTTTTGGGTTCAAGTATGGTGTACCGATCGATTCGGATCTGGTGTTCGACGTCCGATTCTTACCGAATCCCAATTTTGTGCCGGAGTTGAAACCGCATACTGGAGCGGATGCCGATGTCGTCGAATATATGAACTCATTTCAGGAGACCCGGCAGTTTCTGGATCACGTATACGCATTCATCGACTTTCTTCTTCCGCAGTTTGAGAAGGAAGGCAAATCCTATGTCACCATTTCGATTGGCTGCACCGGCGGGCGTCATCGATCGGTGTTCATAGCGAACGCGATCGGCAAGCATTTTATGGATCAGAATTATCGCGTCAAAGTCTCCCACCGCGACTCTGAGAAGGGTTAACATTCAGGCATGATCGGCGGACTCATCGTAACGCACGGCCGGTTAGCTATCGAGCTATTGAATGCTGCCGAGATGATCGTTGGCGAAGTCCATCACATCACGGCTGTTTCGCTTGGATGGCACGATGACGTCGACATGGCAACAAGCATGATCGAGAAGGCGATCGAGCGTGTGAAGGGTCCTGAAGGTGTCTTGATTTTGACGGATATGTTTGGCGGGACGCCGACCAATATAGCTTCGACATTCTTGGATCCCGGTAATGTCGAAGTGGTCACTGGAGTCAATTTGCCGATGCTGATTAAATTCGTCCAGATCGGCGAAGGGCAAACACTCGCCTCTGTCGCGAGAGTCGTCAAGGAGCAAGGGCAAAACAGCATTTACATTGCTAGTGAATTGCTGTCGCCAAAGCCGCGGTCATGAAACAGCGCGAGGTCGTGATTGGGCACCGCCTCGGTATACATGCGCGCGCGGCAGCGAGATTGGTTCAGCTTTCATCGCAATATCAATCCACCATCGTGTTGTTCCGGTCCGATTCCGCAAATACTATTGAGGCGGACGCGCGCAGTATTTTGAGCATTCTCCTGCTGTCGGCAGGATTCGGCTCGAAGGT